>NZ_JAWOTW010000011.1:0-155119 GCF_033339075.1 Vibrio sp. 970 | reverse complement strand
ACTATGCGTTGGTTTTAGTGATTAAGGTGGTATGCGGGAGCATCGTATTGCGTGCCTCACACCTTAATTGGGCGTTAAGTTTATTTGGAGTTCAGCCGGTGAAAATTAAAACAGGTACAGATGCCGATTATCATCAATGCATAGCAATTAAACATGAGTACTTCAAATGCCGAGATGCATTTGAGCAGTTTAGAAAATCAGCGGAACATTTAATTTTGTCCGGTCATGATAAATACAAGTCGTATCGTACATACAACTCATATTCATATTTCATACACCATTTATATGAGTTCCTTTTAGCTTGTCATGCAAGGGACTTTGAGAACAAAAATATTACAAATAAAAAGGGTATTGAGAAAAACAAATTCATTGACTCCCTGATCTCAGAAGATGCTTATCGTGTGGTAAATGGGAGAATTGACCGTATTAAGAGTGGACAAGCCCCAAGCTATGAAAATGACATTTCTCATTATGAAAAGCTCCTACCCATACCTGTTTCATTTGCACAAGAATTTAGGGTTTATCGTAATAAGATATCTGGTCATGCATCTTATGAGCGTACCAAAGATCTTAATCTAACGGACTTCTATTTAAAGTATCATTTTTACTTGTACTTGCTGTTCGTCGATGTTGGTGAGTTTTGGGGACGGCAAAGAGATGACTTTCCTGAACTTGAAGATGTTACAAATTTCATGAAAGCTATGGCACGAGAATAAACTTAACAAAGCATTTAAGCGTGATTCCCAACGCATGGCATTTTTCATTCCATTGTTGGGTTTTGTGTTTATGGTGGTATGGTTGAGTTTCGTGGTGGCGTTGCTCACACCTTAATGCGGCGTTATGCGACAGGAGGTTCAGCATCGATATTTATGATTTTTCAAAGAAATACAACTTTGATATTCAGAGGGTTCCAAACTCATTAGATGACGGGTGTTATATCGAAGGCCCTTTTTCTAAGAATGGAGTAAATGTAGATCACATTTGTATTTTCGATGTGAGTGTCGATATTAATGAGCATGAATATCGATGGGACTTTGTAATTGAATATTCAGTAAACAATCAGCGAAGAACCTCGCAAAAGTGTAAAGATCCATACGATTGCTTTTTATGGTTAGCAAGAGAACTTGATGGTAATCCATCAAAGTTTGGAAGTTATGATTTAGAACATCATAAAAGGGTTAAGAGTACCCAAGTATCTATCTCTAGTGAGGGTGCTGAATTATACGTTATGTCACACCTCATGCTAGATATGCGGTTATTATGTTCACAAGCAAGTAGAGCTATGCCAGGTTATGATTTGTTGGTTTCAGATCCATTAAATCAGAATAAAATTGCAAAAATACAAGTGAAATATCGCACTGGTATTAAGTCACCAAATGAAAAAAAAACGCAGACACACAGAACAAAAACTGACACCAAATAATTTGGATTTTGATTTCTTGGTAGTTGTCTCAGAACAACGGTATTTCACCGAAAATTGTAATATATATGCAATTAATCGCACCTCTAATCAATGTATGGTCAGTAAGAACTATTCAGCAGAACGTCGAAAAGTGAAACATGCTAAACCTTCGTGCTGGGTCATGTCTAAATCTCAAATCGAATTTGATAGTATAGTTATCAGTGATGATTGTTATGAAGATTGGGATAAAATATATGAATTTTTCGCAAATGACGCATAACAAAGCATTTAAGAGTGATTCCCAACGCTTGGCATTTTTTATTCCATCGTTGGGTTTTGTGTTTACGGTGGTTTGGTTGAGTTTCGTGGTAGCGTTGCTCACACCTTAATGCGGCGTTAGAGCGCAGGAGAAAAAATAATGAATATGACGGACATAATTGAATACATTTCATATCTTATCGCCGGCATTATTATCGCTCCTTTCGGCTTTATGTTGTTTAAAGAATTCATCGGTAAAGATCGCAAGACAGTTACAGATGAAGTCAAATCGACAGTAGGTGACGAATCGAGAAAGTTTCTGGGTGGCAGGTATGGCGATGCCGTTGTAGGTCAATTTGTCGAGTTTAAACTGATAATAGCGATAGGCTTGCCAGTAGTTCTCTTTCTAGGGATCTCTTCCTTGGTAAATTCTCTTTTGAAAGTTCTGCTCAACCTGTGAGTTGCGCTCTAACAAACTGTTCAAGAGGGATTCGCAACGCGTGGCATTTTCACTATGCGTTGGTTTTTGTATTTAAGGTGGTCTGCGGCGGCTTTGGTATTGCGTTGCTCACCCCTTAACAGGGCGTTAGGTGCTTGAAGGAAAAGGTAAGTATGGAAGTTGCTTTTCGGCAGATAAACATTGATGATTTCGAATTATGCGTTGCTGCGAGAAAAGATGCATACTTTTGTAGTTTTGGGCATTATGATGGTTTCGACGACTTCATCAGCGGTTATCGTGAACGTGTCTTAGACAGGTTAGCAACATCAGAATGGTTCTATATCCATGTATTTGTGGATGGTCAGTTTGCAGGGCAGTTAGAGTTTCGCAGTTTTTCACCTGAGCCGGAGACTGGCTATGTGCATCTCATTTACTTAAAGCCGAATTTTCGTGGTTCAGGACTCGCTCCAAAAGTGCAGGATTATATTGTAAGCACTTTGAGTAAAGCGGGTTGTTTGCGTGCTGTACTTTCAGTAAGCCGAACTAACCATCGAGCTCTCACATTCTATAAGCACAATGGTTGGGAGTTCGTGCGTAAGAACCCCAAGCACGAAGAAACAGACTTTTACCAACTTTGGCTACGCACCTAACAAGGCGTTTAAGACGGATTCACAACGCTTGGCGATCTTAGTTCAAGTTGAATTTAGTGTTTAAGGTACAATGATTTAAGTGTGTTGGTTGGCGTTGTTCACCACTTAACGCGGCGTTAGGAAGCAATCGGAAATTATGAATAAATTTGAAATCGGGCAAGACCCAACAATCCCTTTAGGCGAAAAACTTTCGTTGCTATATGACAATTCCAGCTTAACACGAGCACTGGTCATGCTGTTACCTGGTGGTGGTATTGTAGATATGTTTGCATGTAAACCTGCGCAGAAATATGCACAAGAAAAGCTAAATTTACTTATCAAAGAATTGCGCTCTGAAATCGCTTTGAATAATGCGCATAAACTTTCTATTGAAGATGAAGAGCAGTTTTTCAATATTTTTCTCAAGGTATGCACCAAAACTATTACAACTAGAACTAACCAAAAAATAAGATATTTTGCTCATATCTTGAGTCGAAGCACTTATGAAGATGAAGTGAATTGGGATGAGGTTGAATCTTTAGTTGGTATAGTTGATTCAATAACAGACACGCACATCACTATTTTGAAAACGTTCACTGATTTATGTACTCATGAAGTGGGGACGACTAAACGAGTAAGTTTTATTGATGCCACCTCATCGCAGACGTTAAGTAAACTCCCTGATATTGAAGTGTCAGCGATTAAAATGTATCTAGCAGATTTAGTTTCTAAAGGTTTACTATATGACGAAGGTATCGGTAGAGCGGACGCAAGAGCTCTTCAATTGCTGCGACCAAATGAAACGTCATATTGGTTTATTCATTGGATTAAAGGGCAAGCTTCCTAACAAACTGTTTAAGAGTGATTCGCAACGCGTGGCATTTTCACTATGCGTTGCGCTCAGTGTTTGAGGTGGTTTGCGGCGGCTTCGGTATTGCGTTGCTCACACCTTAACAGGGCGTTATGTGACAGCGGACAGATGTTACAGTTGAATATTATCTATTTTGTCCATATATCTTGCTTATAGCTACTCGGCAAGGAGAGATGTATGCCAACAACTTATGCTCTTAGTGGACGTCACAACTCAGGAAAGACAACTACTTTAAACCTACTTTTGACTTCTTTGGAAAGTAAATACCCATCAAGAACTGAAGTTTTTCGTCGTGGACGTAAAGATTTAACTGTTGTCATGGATCTTCCAAGCGGACAAAGAGTAGGCGTAGCCTGCGGTGGTGACACAGCATTTGTGGTTAACTCAAATCTGACTACTCTAACTAGTCATAATTGTGATGTTATTTTTTGTGCCACTCGCAGCTATGGTGGAACAGTTGATGCTGTAAATACCTATGCAGCGTCACACTCTATTCATTTTGAAGTGAAGCAAGTAAATGCAAATGATGACCTAGTTGTAGCTCGAAAACTACTTACTTTAGCTGGGTTGTAAAAGTCACATAACAAAGCACTCAAGAGTGATTCCCAACGCTTGGCATTTTTCATTCCATCGTTGGGTTTTGTGTTTACGGTGGTCTGGTTGGGTTTCGTGGCAGCGTTGCTCACACCTTAATGCGGCGTTATATTAATTCGTCAAGTCACAAAATATCAACTAGGTATTGATCGTATTATTGAGCCTAATTGTTGTCCGTGCTCCATCATATGTGTAACGTTGCTCTTGTCATTACATATGGAGATTGTATGAAACAAGTATTCTTGCCTTTATTATTACTGACATCTTTTAGCTCATTTGCTCAAATTGAACACCCTATTGATGTTGAGCTAGAAGCATGTATATCCGACAACTCAAGCACCGCCGGCATAGGAAATTGCGGTAGCAAAGCTCATGAACAATGGGATGCAGAATTGAACTATTACTACAAAACGTTGATGAACGTTTTGGATAGTAGTCAAAAGTCCAGTTTGCGAGAATCTCAACGCTCATGGATTAAATATCGTGACCTTGAAGTTGCCAATATCAAATCAATTTATGGTTCCAAGCGAGGGAGCATGTGGGGATTAACCGCCCTTTCAGATATAACTGAAATTACAAAAGAACGAGCCTTAGCTCTAAAAAAGTACTTCGAGAATATAAATTAATATAACAAAGCATTTAAGAGTGATTCCCAACGCTTGGCATTTTTGGTGTCATCGTTGGGTTTTGTGTTTAGGGCGCCATGGTTTAGGCTTGGTGGTAGCGTTGCTCACACCTTAATGCGGCGTTATACGATTTAGTGTGGATATCGAATGGAAACGAATCAATATGTTCTCAATGGTAAATTTGAAGTACTGACAATTGCCAATGAAATGAAAATGTCTCATTGGGTATACTCACCGATTATCCGAGAGGTTAGCAGTGAAAAGGTTGTTATGAGCTTGGAGTCTACTGTTTGGGACTTACGTAAAGTTTCGGAATCACAGGGGCGTATTGCACTTCACTTAGCTCAATATCCTGATGGTAATACTGAGTATTATGTAGAGGTTGACCCAATAAATCTTAGTGTCTTCATCTTAGGCAAAGAATATCCTTTATCAAGTATAGAAAGCACTTTGGAATCAATCGTATAACAAACGCTTCAAGACGGATTCGCAACGCGTGGCATTTGTGGTTTGCGGTAAATTTAGTGATTTAGGTGGTATGCGGAAGCATCTGTATTGCGTTGCTCACCACTTAAGCGGGCGTTAGCTTACAGCCTGAAAAAGCAAACTCATATAGCTAATGTTAGGTAGGGCATATCGTCAAAATGAGCGATCTGATTGGCAAATATTTTGGCTGTATCAGCGGTAGTCATTTACATTTTTTAGCGGTCATTCTTACTCTGTGCGGTCATAATGTTGCTTGGGTTTGGTTTGTTGGTGGTAATTTCGGTACCGCCTCTGTTCCATTCATGGCAAAGTTTTGCACTTGAAAATAGCAAATCCAATACGAACCTTGGTGGGTGAAGTTCCGTGAGTCTCCACGCTCGGTGGTTTTGTCAAAGCTCAAGTTAATACTAAGTTCATCGCCTGAAGTTCTCGGCTATGTTTATAATTTCAACTTCGCGTTTAATGTCAAAGTAAGTTTTTGTTTTAGTTTAGAATGCTCGGAAAGTAATAAGCTAACAAAGCGTTAAAGACGGATTCGCAACGCGTGGCATTTTTCGTTTGCTTTAGCTTTAGTGTGTACGGCACAATATTTTAGGTTGGTGGTCTGCGTTGCTCACCACTTAACGCGGCGTTAGCTGACAAAATAACAAGGAGAAACGATGAAAGTTTTTATTAGTTGGTCTGGTGATACGAGTAAAAAAGTTGGAGAGGTTATTAGGGCTTGGTTGCCGTCAGTCCTCCAAACAGTAAAACCTTATTTTACACCTTCAGACATAGAGAAAGGCACACGTTGGTCATCAGATATAGCACAGGAACTAGATGACTCAATGGCGGGAATATTTTGTGTTACTAAAGATAACCTTAATAGTCAGTGGTTGATGTTTGAAGCCGGTGCTATCTCGAAAAAGGTAGAGCAGTCTATGGTTTGTCCGATATTAATTGGCATTGATAATTCTGACATTAATGGGCCTTTGACTCAATTTCAAACAACTCAGTTTGAAAGAAGCGAGATTAAAAAGTTGGTATCCGACCTTAACAAAGCAAATAAAGAGAACCAGCTTGATGAATCAGTTCTAAATTCTGTTTTTGATAAGTTTTGGCCGGATTTAGAAGAAAAGATCAACAGCATCTTGAAATCTTCCGGTACAGAGCATGCAAAAAGTGCGGATCTTCGGACTGATAGAGAAGTTCTAGAAGAAGTGCTAGATTTGTCGAGATCTTTAGCTATTCAAAAGTCTGGTGGGTTTAAGCATAACAAAGAGTTAAATGAACTAATCTCTAGTTTTCTTATGTGTTTTGAAGGTGTTTTTGGTTATGACTGGGATCACTCAAAATTATGTTTAGAGCATGGAGGTTTTATTGCGCCAAATGGTACATTTATAAATCCTAAGGTGGCTGATGAAGAGAGTGATTGGGCTAATCGAGCTGGGTTGCTTAGATCATACAGAGCTTTAATTCAGTATATAGATAAAAATAATATAGACATTAACACCGGATATTAAGTCAGCTAACAAACTGTTTAAGAGTGATTCGCAACGCGTGGCATTTTCACTATGCGTTGGTTTAAGTGATTAAGGTGGTGTGCGGCGACATCGGTATTGCGTTGCTCACACCTTAACAGGGCGTTAGCACTATCTGAGGCATAAGCACACTAAAATAAAACTCGGAATCATGGAGTAAATAAATGTTTGATGTTATGGAACTTATTAATGAAGTTAAACAAAAAGAAGGAAAGCAGTCTCATTCCTTTTTTCCCTTTTTACAAGGCTCGCCATATTGTATTTTAGGTTGGGAAAAATACCGCCTGTTTAACGGCGAAATCAACAAATTTTTAAGTGAATTCAATAAAGAGTTTGACGTAAAAGTTTATGTTTACGAATACGAAGTTATTCACGTTGAAGATTTCTTCCTATGGGGATTCAGCTTTATTCAAGAGAACCCTGATAGAAGGGATAAACTGAGTGATATTTTGATAGATAATTTGATCGTTATATTCAGGAAGTACTTTTATTTTAAGGATGAATGCTTTTTGAATAATCATAGGGAGGGGTTTAATAATATTTTAGATCCGGATCTGATGAAGGTCTACATTGATTTGGTTGTATCATTTGAAAGAGAGGTTAACTTAACATATAACCCTCCAAAGACTAAGACATATAACAAGAGTGATTTTGATATGTCGGCATTTGATGAGCCAGTTAAAGTAATTGAATTTGTGAATATTATTAATGACTATATGGTTTTAAATTCAACAGAAGATCTGATTTATCGTTTTGCACCGGATGGTTACTTTTCTAATAAATTTCGTAGTAACAAGTACTTGAGAGAAGAGTTTGTTCCATTGCTGGAATTTATTAGGGCTAGAAAAATATCAGGAGAGGCTTATATAAAATTAGGTGTTCAAGACGAAAATTATGACGCCAAGATTATTGATAAACAAAAAGAGTTAATCATAGAAATCACATTGGGTGCTCCCAAATATGACTACTTATACCAAACCGCAACCCAAAGTGGTGGAGTTAGCGTTTTACCTTTAAAAGTGTTAGCACACTTAAAGAAAGAGATTGACTCATTAGCTGGTCGTATAATCCTTTCAATTGAAAAAAAGCATAACAAAAATTACGATGATGAACGTTTGTTGCTGGTAGTAGTGCAATCTGAATATACATATCAAAATGAGGCTCTTGTGGTTGATGAAGTGCTCAAAGAGGTTAGAGGCTCTATTAGTCGCGGAAATTTCAAAGAAATTGTGCTGATGTTTGGTTCAAAATTATATACTTTATAGTCGGCAGTGCTGGCAGTTTATAGCGCTAACAAAGCATTTAAGAGTGATTCGCAACGCTTGGCAGTTTCGCTTCGCTCAAGTATAGCCAAGCGTCGCTCACACCTTAATGCGGCGTTATACGTTATATGAAGAAAGCCTAAAAATTTAGGTCAAAAATCGCGATTTTCAGCGTTGATTCGTGGTGTTTGGGCGGCGAGATACTCCGGCTTCAATCTTAATTTTCCTTGGTTCTTTGCTCACTTTCGGCTTGCCGTTTGTGTGATGGTTTTCTTCTTTGGTGCTGATTTTTCGGGGTCAGTCCAGGCTGCGTTTTTCGCTGAGATTCAGCTCTGTGAATTTGCCTTTTTAAAAGCCGACTTACTCGCTGAAAGGGCACTTTCTCTGGTGTGGTGAGTCCACGTGGTTTCAGTGAGTTTGTTGAAAGTCCACATTGTGAAATTGTCTTTCCAAAAGTGCTTTTTGGTGTTGCAGGTCTGTTTTCTGCGGCGCGGTTTGTTCCAAGTGGTTTCAGTGACAAGCCGCTGTGAGTCTAAGCCTGACTTAGGTGCATCAAAGCACATAAAAATCATGGTTTCAAAGTGGGGCTTGGCATAAAATCTTGGCTTAAACGTTCGTGCGTATAACAAACTGTTTAAGAGTGATTCGCAACGCGTGGCATTTTTATCATGCGTTGGTTTTAGTGTTTAAGGTGGTATGCTGAAGCTTTGGTATTGCGTTGCTCACACCTTAACAGGGCGTTAGTACGGGATTGGCATCAAAGGTTAAAAGTTTTGGTGTTTATTGGTTTCGTTTCCTCGCTTTACACCTGAACGGGCGTGCCTTTCACGTTCTTTCCGGTGGCACTATATGCGGAGCGCTCGCGTCGGTTTCACCGTTTACGGTTTCTAACTTTTGGGCTATTTCGTTGGCGCGGTCTCTTTTGTGTGGTTGGTTTTTTAGTCTTCAATTCGGTACTTTGGTGTGGTTGTTTAAGTCTGGTGACTGAATCCTTTGCTAATTTGAAAATGGTCAAAATAGGGCAGCTTGGCGTGTTTTTCTTCTAGCCAACTTGCGTTTTGAGGTTAAGTTCTAGTTTGGCAGTTGTCCCTTCAGTTTCAGCGTTTTAAGCCAACAGTTTCGTGCTATATTTCAATATCTTGGTGCAAACCAAAAGGTTTAGGAACAGCGTACTAACAAAGCATTTAAGAGTGATTCGCAACGCTTGGCAATTTCGCTTCGCTCAAGTATAGCCAAGCGCCGCTCACACCTTAATGCGGCGTTATGTAACATCAGGAGGCTATATGTCGGTCAAAACGCAAGCGATAATCGATAAAATTAAAGCAGGTAATTTTAGCATTGCTCAGTTGGAAACCCTGAAAAGAAATGCAATGACTCATCCTGATGGACAAGCGGTAGTCGAGGCTTGCAACCAACAGTTAAATAATAACTCCTCAGTTGGTATCCAGCGAACAAGAGAGCGTGGCGTGATGGAGTGCATCAAGGAGTTGGAAAAGCGAGGAGCTAGGGTTACGTCATTGAAAGAAGGCAACAAACTCGTCCTTGAGGTCATTTTCGAATCCACTAATCCTAAGAGAATTTTAGTACGATCAAAAAGCGCAGGCACATGGCAGACAACGTTTTCTTTTCCTCATGAAGCTCATATTACGAGAGCAAGCCTAGATAGTGTCGGAATAGAAAGTTACATCGCTGACGAGCACACGGTAAATACTCAGTGGCTTTATTCAAATGCAATAGGCGGCGTCCGTCTGATGGTGGCCGAAAGTGATGCAGAAGATGCGAAACAAATACTTAGTAGCGATTTCTCAGAATCATCGGGAAATGAAGTTGACGTTGATGAAGAAAAAGACGTTTGCCCTAAATGTGGTAGTAAAGATCTATTTGCATTTACAAAAGGTAAACGCCCAGCTTTCTTAGTTTTTATTTTACTGGGTTTTCCACTGTTTTTTTACAAGCATGGTTATAAGTGTAAGCAGTGTGGGGAGTTTAGTGAAAAACTTTAAATCTTTAGATAACAAGGCATTAAAGAGATAATTTGTACTCGTAATATTTTTACGATGAGTTAGGTCTAGTGCCTATACAAGAAGTCAGAGTTACTGCTTGCTTACAAGCAAAGCATTATACGATAGTGAAGGAATAACATTGAATGAGTGAAATTAAAACAATAGAGCAGTTAAAAGAAATTTACGCAGAGCCAAGTGCGAGAGCTAAAAATAAAGCGCTGCCTGTGCTGGATGTTCATGCGATTACATTAATTAATAACTGCCATTTTGCAGTTCTAAGTACCGCTGATTCACAAGGGTATATCGATCTTTCTCCTAAAGGAGGGGAGCCTGGCTTCGTAAAAGTTTTAGATGAATCAACATTGTTGCTCCCTGATAGCTCGGGGAACAATCGTATCGATAGTCTAAAAAATATCATTAGTAACCCCAAGGTAGGGTTGTTATTGATGGTAAATGGTATTGATGAAGTGCTCCGTATTAAAGGAATCGCAAGTATTCACACCGACGCCAACTTGATATCTGCTTGCCCCGATGGAAGTAAAGATCCTAAGGTTGTTATCAAAATAGTCATAGAGAGTACGTACTTTCATTGTGCGAAAGCGGTGATGAGAGGGAAACTTTGGTCTGATGACTATAAAGTAAATCGCTCAATTCTCCCTTCATTAGCTCAAATCTTTAAAGATCAACAAAAGTTAGAAAGTAAAGCGCTTAATCAAGAAGAGATGTTGAAATATTACCAATCTAGCCTTTAGAACAAGCGTGGTAATATATTGAAAAGATAGAAAAATCAGGTTCGACCGTACTATGCGGAAGTATGGATTAGGTTTAGTGGGGATGTTACTGTCTCAATAGCGTTAGTTCACCAATAAGCAATTGTTAGTCCAAATTTTAGAATGAAAAATGCAGAAAAATTTACTCTAGAAAATTACGTTTTGGCTAGTCCGGGAGTTAGGTGTGTTGGACAAATGATTGATCTTTTTGTCAGTTTTAGCATTTTTACTCTCGTTTTATGGGTCGGCTTAGAAATCGGTATTGAAAAAGAGCTTGTGCGCGCTACAGCAGTAACTGCGACTGTATCGTATTACCTTTTTTCTGATTGTTTACCAAATGGTCAAAGTGTGGGTAAAAAACTTTTGGGCATTGCAGTTATAAGTGCAAGAACGGGTAAAAAGTGCAATATTTTTCAGTCGCTCTTTCGAAATGTTATTACTCCATTCTTCGGTTTTATTGACTCAATTTTCATTCTTGGTAAAAAGAGGCAACGTCTCGGTGATAAGTTAGTGAGAACGGTGGTGGTAGTTCACTAACTTGTTGAAAAAATTGATAGCGCTGAGGACTAGGGTTCAAGTCGGGCTTTGTTTTCGTGGTGGAACAGCCTCGCTTAGGAGGTAGCGTTACTCACATACTTAATGTAGCGTTGTAAGAAAATTGGTATTGGAGTCCAAGTTTTATGTCAGAAAAAGAGAAAATGTTAGCAGGTGAGCTTTATGACCCAAGTGATGAAGAGTTATTAAAGTTAAGGTTGAGCGCTAGGTTACTAACTGAAAAATTGAATGCCACGTCTGTTGAGCATAAACAAAAGCGAGTTCAAATAACTAAGCGCTTGTTCGGCACAACAGGTGACGATATTCATGTTGAATCTTCTTTCAATTGCGACTATGGATCCAACATTCACGTTGGAGATAATTTTTACGCTAATTTTGGTTGTGTGATTTTGGATGTTGCGGAAGTTAAGTTTGGTGATAACTGTTTACTTGGGCCTCAAGTTGGAATTTATACTGCGACTCATCCCTTAGATCCTATCGAGAGGAATAGTGGTTTAGAGCTAGCAAAGCCCATAAACATTGGTGACAATTGTTGGATAGGTGGCCATGCCGTAATCAACCCTGGCGTAACACTTGGGAACAACGTGGTGGTAGCCTCTGGCGCAGTCGTTACAAAGAGTTTTGGAGACAATGTCGTTGTTGGTGGCAACCCAGCCAGAGTACTGAAGGAAATCGTCACTAAGCGATAATAAAGTATATGGACTATTTTGAGCCTGAGTTTAGGACTTATGATCAACTCACTCCAAGCTTTGATGCGTTCAGCGGTTACTTGTTGACGCACTTGAATGTCTAAAATTTGCTTCAATATAGAGTCGTTACACGTGGCGCTTTTACCGTGCGTTGAGCTTGTTTAAAAGTCTCATACGAAATCATTTGTATTACGTGTCTCACACTTTTATTGGATTTTCGTCACCAATAACAAACCAAAAGGCTGACTCCTAAATGTTAGTAACAAAGATTGAAACGGAACGATTAATTCTAAGAGAGCTAGTTGAAGATGATGCAAGCGAATTGTTTGACATCTTCTCAGACCATGAGGTCATGAAATATTGGAACACTGGCCCTTGGGTTTCAATTGAAGAAGCGCGGACATTTATAGCCAAGAGTACACAGGCCATGAATAGCAATACAGAAGTGACACTAGGCATCTTCCTAAAGAGCAATGGTCAACTTCTGGGTAAGATAATGCTGTTTAATCACGTGAAAGAGTCTAGGCGCGCAGAAATTGGCTTTGGCGTGAGTCGTAATTTCTGGGGTAAAGGCATTGTATTAGAGGCGGGAACTGCATTAATCGAACACGCATTCAAAACACTGAATCTACGTCGAATCGAGGCTGAGATAGATCCAGACAATGCTTCTTCAGGTAAAGTCTTGGAACGGTTAGGTTTTATAAAGGAAGGTTTCCTTAGGCAGCGTTGGGAAGTGAATGGAGTAGTCTCAGATTCAGCAATTTACGGGTTGTTAGCTAACCCCTAGGCAGCGTTTAGTACCCAGCCTTAAAAGCATCTAATAGATCTAGCCTGCTCGTACTCAATACACAGCCTTACACTTGACGGCGAGGTTTCTTGAATTGACTTGGTGGTCACAGAATGTACTATCACGGATAGGACTTACTGCAAGGATAGCAGCATGAGCGAGAAATTGTTTTGGGTTAATCCCTACCAAACAGAACTTAACTCAAGAGTGACCAATGTAGACGGAAATAAGGTTGAATTGGACCAGACTATCTTCTTTGCAGAGTCTGGAGGCCAAGAGAGTGATAAAGGAACGATTAATGGTATTCCGGTTTTGATTGCTCAAAAGCTAGGTGTTCGACTTATTTACACATTGGAATCCTCTCCAAATTTTACTCTTGGTGACATTGTAACTACGAATATTGATTGGAAGCGTAGATACGCCTTAATGAAGCTACACTTTGCGGCTGAAGTGGTGCTTGAGATGTTTTATCAGCGTCGGGAAGGCATTGTTAAGATAGGTGCGCATATTTCTGAAAATAAGAGTCGCATAGATTTTGAGTGGTCTGAAAGTATTGGCCCGCTATTGAAAGAAATTGAAACTGATGTGCAAGCTTTGATTAACTCTGATTCAGTTATTATTAGTGACTTTTCCGATCAAGAGAGTGAAAGAAGGTATTGGAGAGTGGATGGGTTTGCGCAAGTGCCTTGCGGTGGCACTCACTTAAAGCGCACATCAGAAGTCGGCCAAATTCAATTAAAACGCAAGAACATCGGTAAAGACAAAGAAAGGGTAGAGATAACCTTATGCTCGTAGGTCGATAGGGCATTAGAAATAGATTCCTAACACGTGGCATTTAATTCATGGTGAGATTCACATTTGAGATATGATGGTTGAGATTGAGGGCGTGTTGGCTACTTCTTAACAAAACGCTACACGATAGGGGCGGGAGGATGATATGTCGAAAGTTACATTGAAAGGCTTTATTTTAGTTCCGGAAAAGGATCTAGAATTAGTAAAGCATGAGTTAATAATTCACAAAAGGCTCACGTTAGAAGAGCCGGGCTGCCTTACTTTTCTTGTGACTCAAAGCTCGACTAATCCTTTTCGTTTTGATGTCTATGAAGAGTTCGTCGACAAAGCCTCTTTTAAGCAACATCAGGAAAGAGTTCAAGCCTCACATTGGGGAAAAGTAACTGCCAATGTTAAACGTCAATACGAAATCTTTGAATGTGTGCATGACTAATAGAATCGGAGTGATTTAGAGCGTTTACTCTTTGTTTTTAGGTTGCTCTACGCTCTGCTATGTTGCTTTATTCATCTATTAACCTGGCTTAGTGTTCTTGATACTTTGCCGTATTAAATCTAGAAATTTTAATGGAAGTGTTATGTTTAGAGTTGTGTATGAATGGCGTGTGCCAAGTGAAAAAATGGATGAGTTTCAAAATATATGGCGTTCGACGACAGATTCAATTCATCAGTCAGTAGATGGGGCGCTTGGTAGTTTTATGCTTCGTTCTTACGATGTACCGGAAAAGGTTTTAACTATTGCCAAGTGGCGAACACGTGAAGACTGGGAGCGGTTTTGGGGAACTAGTAACCCAGAAAAAATGAAGAAGATGAGTGAAATTGCAGAGCGTGTTTCAGTTGAACCATTCGATGAAATTGAAGATAGAACTAAGTAGGGCAATAGAAACGTTAAAGTGATGCCTAATGAACAGTTTGGCGGACAATATGAAAGACAACCTTAACCAAGGAATAGGGTTATGCAGATTTTAATCGTTGGAGGTAGTAAGGGTCTAGGAAGGTTCTTGGCTACGAACTTACAGGGTACAGAAATTTATGCGATTTCTAGATCAAAGCTAGTTGAGGAGGGAGTCGCTTCTGTTTGTATTGACGTTGATCCCGGTAAAAAGCCAGATTATACGTGCTTCAAAGGTGTAGAGTTTGACATCATAGTTTATTTGGCGTCGATGTGGGGAGAGTCTTCAGAATTGACAACAAACGAACTGATTGAGTTTATGAATGTTGGCCCGGTTGGGTATCTTAATTTAGTCAATGAGCTTAACGCTTTAGGTTCACTTAACGATAAATGCAATATTGTATCTATTGGCTCTACAGCAGAGCTTTCAGAAAGTAGTGAATACCCTGCATTCGCCCTCAGTAAAAGATTACTCAAAGATATTTCTAGCCAGCTGCAAAACGTTTATCGTGATTACCGCTTTACTCACTTTACAATAGGTGGGATCGGGCATGCTGAAGAGGAACGTATTGAGTATTCGAGTGTTTTGGAGATTATAAATATGCTAACCAAGCTTGATCCAAACACATACCTTTCAAATATGCATATAAAGTCCAAGCTAGGAATGTAGCTCTCAAGCTGTATTACGTACCTGCTTCTATGGTTTGGCATCATGTGCATTCTTTTTATTGAGCTATGGTTATAACTCCAATGAAAGGAGTTTACTTATGTCATACATTGATGGGTTTGTCGCTGCAGTACCGACAGCGAATAAAGAAAAGTATATCGCACACGCAAAAATAGCAGCAGAAATGTTCAGGGAGTTTGGGGCCTTAAAGGTTGTTGAGACGTGGGGGAGTGAAGTACCAGATGGTGAGATCACATCATTTCCCATGGCAGTTAACGCTGAAAGCAACGAAACCGTTGTGTTTTCGTGGGTAGTCTGGCCTTCAAAAGAAGTTCGAGACTCAGGGTGGCTGCGGATCATGGGTGATCCTCGAATGAGTCCAGACAATAACCCAATGCCCTTTGATGGAAAGCGTCTCATTTATGGCGGATTTGATGTTATTTTGGAGCAGTAAAATACCAAATAATCTCAACTCGATTCGTGACACTTGGTGTTTTAATCAGTATTACGCTTCTGATGTACGTTCAATAGAGTATTCCGCGATAAGTGTTGATAAAACTCCATTTGGAGGCTTAGAGTAAAAATGGAAGAGATAAATTATTCACTGATTGTCGTATCAGCTATCGCTGCCATCGCTAGCCCCGGACCTGCAACTCTTGCGATAGCAGGCACGTCAATGAACCACGGTCGGCGCTTTGGTGGGTATTTGGCTGCAGGTGTTTTAACGGGGTCTTTATTTTGGTCAACCTCAGCCGCTTTTGGTCTCGCAACCATACTCTATAGCAATGTTTGGCTTTTTGAAATTCTTAGATATTGTGGGGCATTTTATCTTTTATATTTGGCTTTAAAGTCTGTACATTCTGCCTGCAACATCGAGCAGCTAAAGTTACCCAAAACATACGTAACGACAAAGAAGGGTAACTACTTAACCGGAGTGTTAATTCACTTAACTAACCCAAAGGCTATTCTGTTTTTCGGTGCGCTTTATTCGATAGGGGTTCCTCCTAAGGCCAGTCCGTTGGAATTGTTGTCGGTCATTTTTGTTGTGGGGCTGGTTAGTGCTTTGGTTTTCTTTGGCTATGCTTTTCTTTTCGCGCATAAAAAGGTCAGACAAACCTATCTCAGATCCAAAGCAGTTTTTGAAGGCGTGTTCGCGTTATTTTTTGGTGTGGCAAGCATTAAGTTGCTGCTTAGTGAGGCAGGAAAATGAAGCACAAAAGGCTTGAAGAAATAAGAATAGATAATCTATCTGATTTGACGGTCTATTAAGTATACTAAGTAGCCGATTTGTTAACTTCCATAAGAGCTGCTGGCTAGAAAAAGCTTACAACCAAACGATGCTAAATATTATCATTCAAAGGGCTAACAAAGGCCCATAATTTAATTCGTATCACTGTTCATGATTGTGCTCTTCGCGCAGTGCTGTAGTATTAGTAACGTGTTGTTAATACTAAATATAACCAATTGAAACCTGGACGTTGCATTACTTGTAGTTCGATGAAATGTTATCCCGCAAGACGTTAATTTGGAGAAAAGAATGGATTCAAACTCACTATTATTATTTGTTGTCGCTTGTCTCGCTATCAACATGATTCCTGGACCTGATGTAATTTATATTGTTTCCAATACAATGAAAGGTAAATTATCTGCTGGGCTGAAAGCGGCTCTGGGGCTTGGTGTTGGTTACTTTTTTCATACACTAGCGGCATGTTTAGGTTTGTCAGCAATAATTCTGAGTTCATCTTTGGCTTTTAGCGTTGTTAAATGGTTAGGGGCCGCTTACCTAGTTTATTTAGGTGTTCAGTCATTACTGTCTATGTGGCGTGGAGAAAGTAAAATCGTTGAAAACAAAAACGTTGATAATAATAAAAATGTGTTTGTTCAGGGGGTTATCGTCAGCGTCTTGAATCCAAAAGTAGCGCTATTCTTTCTCTCGTTTCTGCCTCAATTTATTGATACGTCTGCAAGCTCAACATCAATGCAATTATTAGTACTTGGCTTGCTATTCAGCGTACTTGCGACGACATGTAACGTTTTGTACGCATCTGTGGGTAATTGGGTATTTAGTCGTCCACACTCTCAGCGTTATTCAAGAACTCTTGAAGGTGTTTCAGGTATTCTACTTATCAGTCTAGCGAGTAAAGTGGCATTTAGTGATCGTTAGATACAGGGCATTTTATTCTCGTGATTATTATATGGCTAATGTTTGCTCAATCTATACGCTAAATGAGTGCTATTGCATAGGTTGAATCACAAATTTCAAAAATACCAATAAGTAAATGTATTTGTTTATAGTATGGTTGGCGCGATTTTATCGTAGCTAGGTTAATAACATGAAAAATAAAGTAATTCTGTGTTCCGCATTCCTTTTGGGTTTATCAGGTTGTGCTTCTGTACCTACTGTTGATTCGACAGTATCAAATCAAATGAAATCATTTGAAGCACCTCAAAAGGGGAACGCAGGGATTTACATTTACCGAGAAGATGCTTTTGTCGGAGCAGCACTTAAAAAGTATGTTTACGTCGATGGAGAATGTATTGGTGAAACCGCTCCTGGTGTGTTTTTCTACCATGAGGTCGAAGGCAATAAAGAACATCAAGTAAGTACAGAGTCTGAGTTTTCTGAAAATCACTTAACTATCTTAACGGAAGAGGGCCGTAATTATTTCGTTAATCAATACATTAAAATGGGTGTATTTGTTGGTGGTGCGGGCGTAGAACTCGTAGACGAAAGCAAAGGTAAAGCAGAAGTACTAAAAGTCGACATGGCAGAAAAAGGAAACTGTTCTTCGATCTAGTTTTACAAACAGACCGCTTTTTAGATTAAAAAACACATTATCAATGTAACCCAACGCTTGATGAGATCCATTCAGCGTTGGGTTTTGTATTTTTGGCAAACAGTATACCTATTTCAGACCGCATGATTTGCCACCTCCTAGCTTGAGCCCACTTATTGTTCAAAGAATCTACTTGTGAAACGTGAATTTTCGAGAGGATTTCGTAGGGAGCAATCCTACAAACGCGATTAACAGATATGCCATTCCATCATTAACCTTGTCGAGTGTATTGCTAAACTAGGTAGCGGTGTGTCTCCTCTCATTAAACAAATAATAGGTATATCAGTTTTAGCTTCTATGCCTTTACATCATGCACTCGGAGCGCAATTTAAAATCAAAGGGCTAACACCAATATTAGAGAAAAATCTTGAAAGTCACCTTACACCACTAACGAAACTCTCTGTTTCAAACATTACCTCAAATCGACTAACGCAGATGGTTAATAACGCATTAAACCCTTATGGCTACTATCATTCCGAGCTCAATGTTCAGAGATCAGAGAATGATCTCATCGTGCTCAATGTCGACGCTGGCGACGTGATGTTGGTGGCAAAATCTAACCTTGCTGTGTCGGGAGAGGCCAGTAACGATCAAGATTTCATCGAATTAATTAATCAAGCTCAACTTAAACAAGGGCAGCCGTTGCTTCATTCTGAGTACGACACGCTAAAGCGAAACTTGATTTCATTGGCTCAGCAAAAAGGTTATTTAGATGGACGTTTTATCGAATCGTCTTTGGAAGTCATTCCAAGTTTGAATCAAGCCCATGTGAATCTGCATTTCTCTAGTGGTTCTCGTTACCAATTTGGAGAGCTCTCTGTTCTTACGTCGGGTATCGAAACGGCTCGAATAGAAGCGATGAGAACATTTAAGTGGGGCGACGATTTTGACACTGTGAAATTGAGTCAATATCAGGCCGATCTCTCCAGTACTGATTGGTTTCGCAGTGTGATTGTGAAAGCGGATTTCGAGGAGATATCCGATGGCCATAAGGTGCCGATAGAAGTGCTCGCAGAGCCGAATTCACGCAATATTGTGCAAGTCGGTGGTGGGTATTCGACAGACTTGGGATTACGCGCTTCGCTAAACTGGACCAAGCCATGGTATAACGCAAGTGGGCACAGTTTTGAGGCACAAGCGTACGCTTCCAAACCGGAATAATCGCTATTACTAGGTTATAAGATACCCACCAAAAATGTTCTAACTGATTACTACGGGATTCAGTTTGAATCTAAGCATGTCGACTATCGGGACACATCGAGTTTTTCTAATGATTTATCGTTTGAAAAGCACTGGCAGTTAGACGGTGATTGGCAAAGCACCATGCACGTTCGTTATTTGCAAGAAAGTTATCAACAAGCGTCGGAGAATAACGAATCACAGTTGTTATTACCGGGGGTGACATTTTCACTGCTTGATCGCAAGAACGATCAATTAGAAGTAAAGCACCGTCACGTCTACTCACTGGAATATTCGGATCCCAATTTTTTCTCCGATTCTCGTTTGCTGCGTATTGAGGGCAACAGTGTTCTGTCATGGGATATTAGTGAAAAACACAAGTTTCACTTTCGTTCCAATGTTGGCATTAATGTCGCTGACACTTTGAGCGATATTCCATCATCATTACGCTTCTTTGCGGGAGGTGATGGCAATCTTCGTGGTTATGGTTATGAGTCTATCTCTCCGAGAGATGAAAATGGCGATTTAACGGGTGCTCGTTACATGTTTACTGCTGGGCTGGAATATCAATATCAGGTCTACCGCCAACTGTGGCTTGGGGCATTTTATGATATTGGTGATGCCTTCAACGATAGGGTGGATTGGAAAAGCGGTACAGGGCTGAGTTTGATATGGAACTCAAAATACGTGCCTGTCAAAGTGGACTTTGCTTATGGTTTAGATACTCCGCAAGGAGACCAATTCCGCGTTCACTTCTCACTAGGCACGCAGTTTTAGCGGGCATTAAAAAGGCTCTCATCCTTGCAGATAGAGAGCCTTTTTAAGTCTTGATTGTTTAGAGTTCGAACTCACCATTCAGTTTCTTGAATATCCAGTTAGGCGCCTTATGCCATCCACCATAGTTTGGATTCTTAGTATGGATCTCATTCATTGATTGCCACTGAGTTTGGCCTTGTCCATCTCGAGACACTCGCCAAAAAAGTTCATCTTGTTGTCGAGTTAAGTAGTGCATGACATGTTCTGCAAAGGCTTCGCTTTGGACCAACACACCAAATTCCACATTGAGGAAATCCGATCTTGGGTCGAAGTTTGATGAGCCGATATAAGTAAGCCGATCATCGAGTATCACCGTCTTGTTGTGATAATAAGTATCCGCATGGAAGTAATGGTCATCATTTTTCGCTTGGTTTTTGTACTCAAGTAGATGAACGCCCTTATCCAACAAGGTTTGGCGGTGCTCCTCGTAATAAGCCGGAATAAAGCCAGAGTCATTAGATGCAGACGAGTTCGTCATTAACGTGATGTCCGCTTTTTGCTCCATCAAGGTATCAATAAAGGCAAATTCACCATCGCTTGGTACCACATAAGGCGTTGATATCACTGCTTTGGATGCAGAGGTTATTTGTTGCCAAACTTGGTGTTCTGCCCGTTTTCTAAAGTAGGGTTTGTTGTTTTTTAACTTGTCTAATGAGTCGAAAACGGGGGTGACTTGCGCAGTGATGAAGTTGGGATTGGTCAGGTGTTTAACTTGTTTTTCAACTTCAGCCAGAATGATGCTTTTGTCTTTCTCACCTTTATTAAGCGCTTTAGTAAACGTGGAATAGTTTGGGGTAACGTTAACGATGTTTTCTATTGGCGTGACATGCTCGCTGTCCCAAAGTTGTTGGTAGTTCTGGTCGAACGCTCGAATAATGTTGCCTTTGAACAAGACATCCATATCAAAGAAGTTGGCTTTGCGGCTGTAACCAAAATAGTCGTCGCCAATGTTACGTCCACCTAGAATCATCCATTGATGGTCGACGTTGAAGTACTTCTCGTGCAGACGATTGTCCAAACGTTGTTGGTGAGTAGAGAAGTTGACGGCGCGACCAATCCAACCTGACTTACGTGAATCAAACTTATTGAATAAACGGATTTGAATGTTGTCGTGAGCGCTGAGATCAGCAAGCCATTTCTCGTTAAAAATCAATAAATCATCGAGAGTGAGTCGAACTTGCACGCCTCGATCTGCTGCTTGTTTGAGTTCATTGAGTAGCATCAAACCAAGCGTGTCACTCTCCCAAGAAAAGTAAGTCATATCGATGCTTTGCTGAGCGTTTCTTACCAGTTCAACACGACGAGCAAAGGCTTCTGGAGCGGTAGGAATTAAGTAAACTTCGGCTTGATGCTGAGTAGTTTGCCAATTGGCTTCAAAATCCGGTTCAACTTGAGGGTAGGGCTGGGCACAGCCAACCAACAGCGCGCCGAAGATAAAGAGTAGCAGAGCACGAATGGCGTTAGGAAACATGAGTAAACCTTCCTAATTATGTTCAAGGAATGAGGATGAAAAAAGCCAGCGAACTGGCTTTTAGGTATTCGGGAACGAGTTTTGAGTAGCTGAGGATGAAGTTACATGTGGCTAAGAATCAGCCCAAGTTCCTCGAGACCGTTGAGGCGACCTTGGCGCAGTTTTGGATCGATGCCTGAGTGATGAGCATTGTCCCAGTCTTGCGTGGATTGAATGCCGCCATCGTTATCGATCAGCAATACTCGGTCAGTCGCGCTGTTGTATTGGAAGTCCTCAAATAAACGTTCGCTAAACCACATACGAGAGAGCTCGTTCATCATCGCTTTGTCTTTGCTACCTGGACGAACACTTGAACCATCAAGCTTTAATGCCTTATTAAACACAAATGGTAATTCCGATGCATTACAAGCGCCCACAATACAACTGATGCTTTTGAGTAAATCACCCACGTCGAGATCGCCATTTTCACCTTTGGTGTTGTAAGTCCATACGTTGAATCCAGGTTTGTAGTCAAAGTAGTAAAAGCTTGGCGTCGCTCCTGTTGCTTCTTCAGTTGAAACCTTATGACGGTTTGGACCCGTGAAGAGCAAATCATGCAACGTGGTTTTGAATTGCTGCATGTTTTTGACCGCGCCATTCAGTTCGCTTTCATCGTTAGGGAAGAAGTCAGCCAGAGCAAGTAACTCCGTGGTTGAATCGGAGTTCCCCAAACCGAAGAACAACTTAGTCATCGCCTCATAAGCGGTGCTAGGTAGCAGTTCCAATAAGTCAGAAAGATCGAGTTCAATTGAAGCTGAATCGCTGAGTAATGAACGATATTCAGCGTGTATACGGTTCAAGTTCGCTTCCGATTCTAGCCATTCCACCATGTATTCGACGATTAAGGTTTCGTCACCACTTTCGATGATTTCTGGCGCTTCTTGGCTCAAAATATCAAAGATAGTTGGGATCAAAAATGTCAGGCTCGGCAGCATGCCCAGAGTATTGCTTTCTGCACTGTTTGAGCCAATTACCGTCGGTACGATCCATTCACTCTCAATCGCTTGCTCAGTAAAGTGATAGCCTGGCACTTCTTTCACTAGAAACGCTGGTGGGCGATGCTCGATGTAAGGCGCAAATGGCATCAACGTAGCTAATGGGCTGTTGTCGCGTGTTGGGCTTATAACCGGAATATTCGCGGCGGTCAGTACCCAGTTCTTAAGACGTTGAATAGGATCAAGCATCTCGCTCTGTACCTTCATGACCTCTTCAAGTGGTAGTAACGCAAGATCTTCAACGCTTTGCTCTGGCCTTTGGCTCTTGGCTACATCGTAACTTTTATATTCAAAGCCGTAAGCGTTGCTTTGCATGATGGCACGTTGAAAGTGCTCACCTGCAATTGCAGCATCGCCTTTTGATTGCTGTAAAATTCCCACCGACATGGCACCCGCACCTTGACCCATGAGTGTCACGTTTTGCGGATTGCCGCCGAATGCCTCTATGTTTTGTTGAACCCATTCAAGCGCGTGTTTTTGATCGCCTAGACCAAAGTTACCACCTTCAGGGTTGTCCAAACCATCGATCCAAACACTGCCCAACAAGCCCAAACGATAGTTAAAAGTAACAGCAATAAACGAGTTACCATCGTCGGCACCTTGTGCAACCACCATATCACCATGAATCAGCGGTTCTGAGCCCGCGCCGTATTCAAAGTCTCCGCCGTGAATAAAGACATAAACTGGCAAATTTGCGTACGCTTCTGTCCCTGTTGGTCGCCAAATGTTTAGGTTCAAACAATCTTCTGACTGCGTTTGTGTCGTGGTTTTTAATTGCGGACACGCATCACCGAACTGAGTCGCATCAACATCGCCTTCAAGTGGGACCGCAATGCTGTGCTGAAAGCGGTCTGCTTGCGCAAACTGGATACCTTTGAACGCCTCTACCGCTGCCAGTTTTTCATCCGCATCAAGAGGCGTGATGACAAGGGACTCTTTGGTCGCTTGAATGGTTGCATCGCCAATTTCCAAAGCGATTTGCTCTGGTGGTAAGGGTTGTAGTGGCTTCGGGCCGTTAGGAACGCTAGGTTTACCAGAGTCATCACTGCAAGCTGCTAAGGCAAGAGTGATGGTAATGGCTAAAGTTGAGCGATTGAGTAAAGTCATTGTTATGTCCAAAAGTCATTTGGTGAGTACACCGAAAATGTTAAACGGCATCTAACAAGCGACGTCCTGACGCTTTGGCATTAATCCGTGAATGGTTGGATGGCTTGTTGTATTGATGGCTCAAATGGTAGGACATCGGCGACAGTTTCAGTAATCGCCTTTGTAGGATGCAGTCCTACCATCGTCTAGGGGCGGGCTCTTTATGAGAGCTAGAAACGGTAACCAAGATTTAAGGTTACTGACTCTCGAGTTTCCCCTTTGTTATAGAGAAAGGTCAGGTTGTAGTTTTTGCCGATTTGCTTATTGAAACCAGTCAAAAACGCCCATTGATTAAGATCTACACCAATGTCGTAATCGAATTCGATATCACCACTTTTTACATGCCCGTCCATTCGAGCGTCCAGTCCTTGATATTCTGCTCCGACAAAAAACTGCGTGCGATAATCGACAAGTTGATAACCCAACATCGGCTGTACAGTAACAATACCATCGCCCCAATCATCTAAGCCCTTTAAGCGAGTTTGCGAATAGGTACCAGTGACAGAAGCAAAGAATTCTTTATAGCCAACCGAAAGGGTTGTACCTATACCACGAAGGTCATATTCCAAATGCAGCGGCACGTCTAGGCGTCCGCGACTACAAAGTGCAGATAAACCATCGCAAAACTTATCACCTAATCCTGGCAGTTTATCGTTCAGCTTATCTTTTATGTACTGGCCACCTTCACCCGTGTAGGCGGCATCAACATTGGCATCGACATTAACTTTTCCGATGTAACCAAATACATTCCAAAATGGCAGGATGTTTACATCGCCACGAAGCGTCATGCTCTCAGCACTCACGATGCCGACACTGTCTTCTGGATCAAACAGTTCATTAAGGCCGATGCCTTCAATCGTGAAATCATTAAATGGAATATTCATATCTTGATTTCGATACGCTAGCGACACACCAAACGGCAGAGGCAAATCGATACCTTGACGACGAACCATATCACCCATTAAAGGAAAAACTCGGTCTAGCTTAACACTGGCTTCTTGCATGCGTGGATCAGAGACCTCATTCAAGCGTTTTTCGTCTAGTACTTGCACGCCAATCTTATCTTCATAAATCGCTACCGGTTTTACGCTGCTCATCATTTCGAGTGGTTTATTTTTCTTTGAACCAACTATCTTGGTGTTTTTACTGGCAATCGCAATTTTGCCTGATGTTAATTTCTGGAAGAGGATCTCTTGATCGTAAGAATCCACTTGGTAGTTGTGATGTGTGAACGGTTTATCGTTGGTAATGACCATACGTTTCGGTTCACCATTAACCAACTCAATATCAACGCTTAAAAAGCGGAAGTAGGCGATATCTTGAGGAAGACCGTATTTTGAGTAATTAAAACTGATGATCACATTACCATTCTGATCCTCTTTGGCTCTTACTGATGACGGATCAAAACTCTCCGCGTAGTTTCGAAGGCGGTATTCTGTTCGTGTGAAAGCTTCGATCTCATCAAGTACTTTTTCATTTTCATCGAGTTGTTCAGGGTTGTACTTGATACGCAGATCAATGTTGCCTTTGTTATCGGTGTTCTTAACCAAGTAGACGGACGAATCGCGAACGCTATCACCGATTTTAACACTTCGGTGGGCATGCTCGACCAAATGCTCGCCTTGAACTAGAGAGCTGATGGCCAGTTTTGGTAAATCATGACTGATACCGTATTTGTCGAACAGTGCTCGGCCTTGCTCGATTACTTCGTTGTAGGTCGTCGTCTCTTCAGCGGCGAAGCCAAAAGTGGGGGTAGTAAGCATTAGTGCGCTCGCGAGCACAGTAAGAGAAGACGTCTTGCCGGCGCGTAATTCAAAAAAACTCATGACAGTTTCCACTCTGAATAGCCTCAAACCTTCGAGACTCAGACAGTTAATGTGTCACTGAACTTCTTGTTCAGTTAGATAGATGTGTTTGCTGTGATTGACGTTGTGAATGCAGAGTTTTCGATTGCATTTCGTGAATCAATGAGAGGATTTTATGAGGTGAAGAGAGATTCCGTTAATCGCTTTTGATGGATACTATCCTCGCTTTATGGGTGAGGCAGGAATAGGGCAGTGAACAAAGCAAAAAGCCCCGCAGAGCAAAAGCAATGCGGGGCTTTAGTTTCAAGAACGGAGGTGACGCTTAGGCCGTGACGCGAACACGGAACAGATCAGTAAACAACTTGGCAATCATCAAAATAGTCATAATGTTTACCAGCATCAGCAAGGGCGTTTCAATTCGATACGCTGGGGTTAAATTGAGCGCTCCTGATGTCAAGACAACCAATAAGTTAATACCTAGAATTCTGTGTACCATCAGCTTTGGTGTGGAAAATACCTTCCAAATCACGATGATGTTGATGAAGTAGAATAGCCCAAGCTGCCAAAGCTCGGTCATCATTGGCATTAGGAAAATGTATTGCAATAGAATCACCGTGCCAGTGCCTATCACACCAAAAAATGCATCTTTAATAATGCTTGGTGGCATAGTAGGAACGATTGAAGAGAACACGCCTGCTAGCATCGGAAAAATGAAACCTCCGGGTACGGGCAGATAAATCCAGATCAACAAAGAAGTGACGAACATGGATACACCTTGCAGTACCTTTCTGCCGTCTTCATTCAAATGCTGGATGAAGGTCCGATGCTCGTGATGCCAAACCGTGTTTTTCTCTCTTTGCATAACATAAGCAACGTGACCAATGAGCGACGTACTTGGATTTTTAATATCAAAGCTTTGAAGTTGCTGCGTTAGCGTTGGCCAATCGATCTCACGACTTTGCGATTTATCTGCTTGTTCTAGCAATCGGTCTTGGATTTGTGCCATCTCATTTAAACGCGCACGCCATAGCTGACGATGTTCTTTCAAGTGGTAGCTGCCAGTAAGTGGTAAGCCGACCAGTTGGAATAACTTTTCTATGTTGGCGGTGTTGGTCTCAAGAGCTTCAATATCTATATCATTGGGCGATTTCATAGCGTTAAGCATCGCCTCTCTGCTGGCCTCAAAACGTTGAATGAAGTTTTGTTCTGTACTGACTGGCCAGACTAATCGGTACACAACAGAAAACGTGATCACACCAAGAATCGTCTCTTGCATACGAAGAACAGCGAAGTGGAACGTTGCTTGACTATCAAATCCTCCCATACATGCGATGATGGAGCACACAGCAAAACCGATAGAGAACACATAACCATACTTTTCGTCGCTCGACATAAAAATGCACGCACCTAAAAACAAGGTGAAGAAGGTGAGAAACAAAAAGCGATCTTGAGAAAACGTCGTGATGAGGAAAAAGGCATAACCGATGCCAAGGAGGGTTCCTAATAAGCGATTATGACCTTTGTTTATTGAGTGAGCGAAGCTTTCATTTAATGCCATTACCGCGACTGCGATCGCTGCCCAATACGGTTTCTCCCATTGAAACCATAAGGCAAGGCAGATCGCGATAACGATAGACAGCGCAGCTTTGATTGCTTCTTTGGTTGAGGCATTAAACATACATTCCACCACATTATTGTTTGATGATTTTGATAGAGGCCGTCATACCAACACGTAGTTGAAAATCTTTCGGTAAGTGATCTAATTTAACTTTAATTGGAATGCGTTGAGCTAAGCGTATCCACTGAAAGTTAGGGTTCACATTGGGCAAAAGATCGTTACCAGTACTACCATCTTGCTTCGCAATGCCGTAGCCAATGCTTTTGATTTTGCCTTCCAGCACAGCTTCATTGTGCATCATTAAGGTCACGTAGGCTTTATCTTGTGGATCAACGCCAACTAAATCCGTTTCTTTGAAATATCCTTCGATCCAAAAGCTGTCTTCATCAATTAAAGCCACGACTGGGGAGTTAGCGACGACTTGAGAGCCGACGCGTAAGTTCAAATTAGTGATATAACCATTCGTTGGCGCATAAACTTTTGTGTAATCAAGGTTTAGCTTGGCTTCTTCAACATTGGCTTTCGCGAGTTCTACGTTGGCAACGGCTGTCTCCACCGCATTGTCTAGGTTATTCAATGTCAGTACAGGTACGGCGCCAGGTGTGCGCTTTTCTAACTTAAGTGCTCGCTGCTCTTCATTTTTGGCCTTTGCTAGTAATGCAATGGCTTGCTTTTGAGCTGCTAGCGCTTTGTGGTACGCCGCTTTATAGATGCTTGGGTCAATCTCAAACAGCAAATCGCCTTGTTTCACTTGCGAATTGTCTTCGACGTAGACTTGGATGATTTGTCCTGTTACGCGGGGGGTTATAGAAACGATGTGCGCGCTAACTTGGCCATCTCTAGTCCATGGGTTGTCAGAATATGATTGGTAGTAGCTGAAAATCACGGTGCCAGCGGAACACAGTAGTAGCAGTGTGATGAGATAACGTTTTATCACGGAATTTGCCTCAAAATATGGTAATGAATCGACCAATAACGCCAGTAAAAATCACAATTAGGCTTAGCTCAGCGAGCGCAGGAAATGCAACGTATTTGTGGAGTCCCAGTTTTGTTGCAACGGTTCCAACCAAAATGGTGAGCATGTAAGCCAATGCAATAACCAGCAACAAGGGAGGGAAGTAAACTTCGCCCCACACAAGTTCATGTGGCATTGAGTTCATGGTGTTTTTCTCTATTAACTTGATGAATGTAAAGATAAGGCAAGTGATGGCATCAGTGATAATCGCTTTTGCAGGATCTAATCCATCAAACGAAAGGTGCTATGCGCTATATAGAGGGAATAGCGCAGCAAAGTAGCTTTTTGGACAGTGAAAATAAAAATAAATTTATTTTCCAATTTATTCTATGTTCATTTCAGACCACTAAGTTGTTAAATTTTCGACAATTATTGTTCAATGTTTGCTTTTGAATATGCGAAGTGATGGTTTCGTCCTTCAAATGGGATTACGAGTTGTGAGGTTTTGTTTCTAATATTCGCTTCGAAGCAAACGAGATGCTTTTTTAAATTAAATAATCCAACAAATATGAGTGAAAGATTATTCGTTAGATTATTTGAGTTTTATATTTATTAGTAAGAGTAAAATTGTCATGGAAATTATTTCTAACCTTTTTGACATGGCACCATTTGTTGCTCTCTTTATTACGCTCTCTCTCGGTTATATGGTTGGTAAAATTACCATTGGTCGATTTGTTCTTGGCGGTGTTGCCGGAACATTATTAATGGGTGTAATTATTGGGCAATTTGGTGTTCATATTGATCCCGGCGTAAAAAGCATTTTCTTTGCGCTCTTTATTTACGCAGTAGGGTATCAAGGTGGTGCGCAGTTCTTCAAAGCATTGAACTTTAGAACCATCAACATTCTACTTTCCGCTGTAGTGATGACGGTGTCTGGCCTGCTTTGTGTACTAGCAGCAGCTTGGATGTTCGATCTAGACAGAGGTACGGCAGCAGGCCTTGCAGCTGGTGGTTTGACTCAATCGGCAATCATCGGTACAGCGGGTGATGCGATCGCACGTCTTGGTGGTGTGACAGAAGAAGCGAAACACCTAATGCAGACCAACGTCGCAGTCGGCTATGCAGTTACGTACATCTTTGGTTCGCTTGGTCCAATTCTTATGGTGACATGGGTATTCCCAACACTGATGAAGTGGGATATCCGAGCAGAAGCGATTGCTCTAGAGGAGAAAAACTCAAACGGTAAGCGCGATCTTGCGCCGGGTGAATTCAACGCAGTAACCGCGCTGGTTACACGAGCATTTAAAGTGAGCAAAGATGGCGGGCTAGCAGGCAAAACCCTAGCTCAGTTAAACCAACACGCTCTAGCTGCTTGTATTGAATTGATTCAACGTGATGGCAAAGTGCTAGACGTGGACAAATTCACAGCACTGAAAGAAGGGGATGTCATTGTTGTAACAGGTCGCCGTAATGCAGTACATCAGCTGCAAGATGGTTTGGCTGACAACGAGATTGCACTTCCAGAAGGCTATGAAGTTATTGAAGAAAACCGTCAACTGATCGCAGACAACCGCAAACTGATTGGTAAGTCGCTGCAAGAGATTAAAGAGGCTTCGAACCGAGGCTCTATGCGCGGTATTTATGTGACAGACTATATTCGTGAAGGCAACTCAATTGAAATGACGCCGGATCTTGTGGTGAAGAAAAACGACGTCATCCAGCTTACAGGTACCGCAAAAGATATCAATCGCGTTGAGAAAAACATTGGTCAGCGAATGGGCTCAGCAAACGTGACTGACTTAGTCGTGCTTGGTATGGGCATGGTGGTGGGTCTATTAATTGGTCTAATCAGTTTTAAGATTGCAGGTATTCCCGTCACTATCGGTTCTGGTGCAGGTTGTTTGATCTCAGGTTTGATTGTCGGTTGGTTGCGTAGCCGCAATCCGCATGTTGCTCAGTTTCCTGTGGGTGCCGCGAACTTTATTCGAGATTTCGGTTTGGCAGCATTTGTGGGCATTGTTGGCCTTGAGGCTGGGCCTCAAGCGGTCGACACCATCAAAGAACACGGTATGTCTCTGTTGTTCCTTGGCATGGGTGTAACGATTATCCCTCAGATTATTTCGTTCTTCTTCTCATACTTTGTATTGAAGATTAAGAACCCAGTTGAAGCACTAGGTTGTGTTACAGGTGGACGCAGTGCAAACCCAGCATTCGCGGCTTTAATGGAAAAAACAGGCAACGCAACGCCAGTATTCTCATTCACCGTGACTTATGCAGTCGCCAATGTACTGCTTACCCTATGGGGTCCAATTATTGTCGGCATTATTACTTTAAACGCAGGCATGTAATTTAAATAAATTCGAACACTCTTATCGCCTAATTAAATAGGCGGTAGGGGAAGTATTATCCAAATTTTACTAAATAATAAATTCAGGTAAATATTATGACTACGCAAAATACAACAATTGATTTTTCAAAATTTGCAGATTTAAGCCCATTTGAATTAAAAGATAAACTAATTGAAGTGGCACAAACTGTTCCTGACCGCGCTTTATTAGATGCAGGTCGTGGTAATCCTAATTTTCTTGCGACACTACCGCGTAAAGCGTTCATTCGTTTGGGTGAGTTCGCAATATTGGAAGCCGAGCGCACTTACTCATACCTAGATGGTGGCTTCGGTGGCATTCCAGATGGTGTGGGCATTGTTGAGCGCTTCGATACGTTTGCAAGCAAGAATAAACAAGACCAAGGCGTACAGTTCTTGGAAAAGTCGCTGAGCTACGCAAAAGACCGTTTGGGTCTAGAGAAGCAAGCATTCTTGAATGAACTGGTTAACGCATACCTTGCATGTAACTACCCAGTGCCACCACGCATGTTGACGAACATCGAAACCGTTGTGAAACAGTACATCGCAGAAGAGATGTACGGCCCGATGCCAATGACAACAGACTTCGATCTGTTTGCAACTGAAGGCGGTACAGCGTCTATGACGTACACGTTCCAAACTATGTTCAACAACGGTCTGTTGAAGAAAGGTGACAAGGTCGCGCTAATCACTCCAATCTTTACGCCGTACCTAGAAATTCCAGAACTGAGTGAATACGAACTGGAAATCGTTGAACTACGTTTGGATGAGACAACATGGCAGCTGCCGATGTCTGAAATCGAAAAGCTTGCAGATACAGACATCAAACTGCTTTGTGTCGTGAACCCAGCAAACCCAGCGTCTGTGAAGTTCTCGGATGAAACTCTGGATAGCCTATCAAACTTCGTGAACAACGAACGCAGCGACCTATTCATTGTGACTGACGATGTATACGGCACATTCGCGGACGACTTTGTCTCACTGTTCGCGAAACTGCCATACAACACGCTTTGTGTTTACTCGTTCTCGAAGTACTTCGGTGCAACAGGCTGGCGTTTAGGCTCGATTGCGATTCAACACAACAACGTGTTTGACGATGCAATGCGCAGCCTTCCTGAAGCGCGTCAACTTGAGTTGGACGATCGTTACAAAACACTGACTCCGGAACCTCGTGAGATTAAGTTTATTGACCGTATCGTAGCAGACAGCCGCAGCGTAGCGCTTAACCACACAGCAGGTTTGTCTCTTCCTCAACAAGTTCAAATGGCGTTGTTCTCATTGAACTGCTTGATGGACTCAGAACAAAACTACAAAGAAGCATGTAAACGCATCATCCGCGAGCGTTACAAAACTCTGTACAAAAACATGGGTGTAGAAATTGAAGAAAACAAAGATCGTGTGGACTACTACACACTGCTTGAGCTCGACACTTTGGGCGGCAAATTGTACGGACCAGCCTTCGTTGAATGGTTCAAAGCGAGCGAGAAGGGCAAAGACTTCCTGTTCCGTCTTGCACATGAAACCGGCGTTATCCTACTTCCAGGCCAAGGCTTCGATGTAGTACACGCATCAGTTCGAGTTTCGTTAGCAAACCTTACTCATCACGAATACGAGCTTATCGGTCGTGCAACGCGCAAAGTGTTGGATGAGTACTTCGCTGAGTTCCAAGGCTAATTAATCCAGCCTGATTAAGAATAAGCCTCGGCGTTGTCGAGGCTATTCCGACCAAATAAGCACAGTGCGCGATATTGTGTTTATTTAGTCGCCAAGCTAACAAACTTCCCTATTAAGAGTGACTTATGAAAAGCATTATTTCTATTCAATCTCATGTGGTTTATGGCCACGCAGGAAACAGCTCTGCCGTCTTCCCGATGCAGAGAATGGGCCTCGAAGTATGGCCAATCCACACGGTTCAGTTTTCAAATCACACTCAGTACCAGCAAGGTTGGACTGGACAGAAGTTTGGGGCAGATGAAATTCATTCTCTAATGAGAGGCTTAGATAACATTGAGAAGTTAGGAGAATGTGGCGCGATACTGTCCGGTTATCAAGGCAGCGCAGAGCAATGTCGAGCGGTGGCCGAAGCGGTAAGTTTAGTCAAATCGCGTAACCATAGTGCACTTTATGTGTGTGACCCAGTTATGGGTGATCCAGACAAAGGTTGCATTGTGGCAGACGGTGTCAAAGAAGCGATAAGCCATAGCTTGTTGCCCATCGCTGATGTGATTGTTCCTAACCAGTTTGAACTGAGCGAGTTAACAGGTGTGAAAATTGACTCTCTTTATGATGCGGTCACTGCATGTAAAAAAGCCCTAGAGCTGGGACCGAAAATGGTATTGGTGAAACACCTGCATGCACTAACAGATGACGCCTTCAGTATGATTTTAGCCACGCCGAAAGCAAGCTATTTGGCCCAACGCCCTAGTGTTGAATTTGCTATGCAGCCAGTCGGTGTCGGTGATTTGATTTCTGCGATTTTTACTTCTTGTTTGGTGAAGAAGATGTCTCCTGTCGCAGCCTTTCGTCATACACATAACGCCGTTTACGGTGTATTGGAGATCACCAAAGGCTATGGCACATGGGAGCTACAGACGATCAATGCCCAATACGAATTTGTCGAACCGACGCATGAGTTCAACGTCGTGAAAATTGCTTAGCGCAGTACCTAATTAACGGAGAAGCGTAAAGTTAGCATATAGAAACTTGGCATAATTGCTTTGATGGATAGCATCCTACAATCGCGATTATGGGGTTTAGCCGTGCCTAGCTATAGTAACTCCACACAACGAAACGGACTTCATTTTGACCCAATTAACTTCAAACTGAGTCTCTGGTCATACGCCAGAGAACATTAAATGAGACTGATTATGAATCGTTTAATTTCCTCTGGTGTGACGGTTGCACTTTCGCTGCTGATAGTAGCTTGTAGTTCACCTCATACGCTGGATGTTCGTGTTTCTCAAAGCAACTATAAAGATGTCGAGATCGCGAGTTCGACACCAAATGAGCCACTTCGAATGTGGGCCAATGAAGCGCCGGATTTTCTCTACTCAGCGCACAATCAAACCACACCGATCAAAGTAGAGGGTGAACAGCTCAATATTTTGGCCTTATCGGGTGGTGGCGTAAACGGCGCATACGGGGCCGGCGTTTTGATGGGGCTACAGGAAAAGGGGGAGCTAAAAGATTATGCCATCATTACTGGAGTCAGTGCTGGTGCCCTAATCGCTCCTTTTGTTTTCATTGGCGGTGATGCGATGCCAAAGATGAAAGAAGTCATGCTCAACATCAATGATAAGAATATTTTGGGTAAGAAGAACTTCTTAAATACCCTGTTTAAGGACGCGTTTACCGATGGTGAGAACCTCTATGATTTCATCGCAGACGCTTACCCTGAGCCCATGATCGAGGCGATGGCGCAGCAACACCGCAATGGTAAACGCCTCTTTATTGGCAGTACCCATTTTGATTCAGGCGAACTGGTGATTTGGAATATTGGTGCGATTGCGAACAGTGATTTAGCGGACAAATCTGAACTTATTTACAAGGTGCTTGCTGCGAGCGCATCGATCCCTGGTGTTTTCCCTCCACAATTTATCGATGTTGAACATGATGGAGAAACACTTGAGGAGTTACACGTAGATGGCGGTCTCGCAGCGCAGGTGTTCTTTAATCCGTCTAACTTCAACTATCAACAAATCTCAGATGCTTTGGGGTTAGAAAAAGCGCCTCAGTTGGATGTGATTCGCAATGGTGCGTTAAAAGCGCCGTATCGACCACTAAAAGACAAAGGGTTGGATTTGGTATCGAAAAGCGTCTCAAGCCTTACGTTAGCGCAAACTCGTGGTGATCTGTATCGAATGAAATACATCAGTGAAATCAACGATATTGAGATGCAGTTTACTTACATCGACCAAGACTTCGGGTACGCCAAAGTGACGAAAGATATGTTCGACCAACATTACTTGCTAACGATTTACGAATATGGATTCAAAAAAGCCACCCAAGGACAACTTTGGGTGACTGAACTCCCTTAATACAGGAAAAAAACACAATGAAAAAAGCCGTTCTAACGTTAATGATGCTCACTGCTTCTGCGACTGCATTTGCACAAAGTGGTGCTCACCTTGACCAGCAAAAAGTCGACAGCGACATGCAGCAACTGTCTGCCATTAAAGAAGAAGGTGCAGCCTTCATCATGATTGATGAGAACTCGAGTTACGTGGCAGTCGAGTACGTGGGTAAGTGGGAAGAGATCAACAACTATGTCTCACACAAAGAAGCAAAGCAACGCAAATTGGAAAAAGTGAACAAACAGTTTGTGTATTCGCAAACGGGTGAAACGCTAACGTCATTAGAACAGAAGATCGTTGACCATATTCAAGCCGATCAACCTAAGTATTTTAGTGTGGATGTTTACCGCGATTATCATGGTGACTCGGGTGAATTTAACTATTTGGCTCGCGTTGTTGAGTACAACTAAGATGGAAGAAACCTACAGACTTTAGTAGGTTTTTTATGTCGTCGAGAAGGAATTCAAACGCAGCTTGTTACCGTTACCGAGTAGCAATTCTACTATCTTGTGATAATTTAATTAGATAACTCTAAAAAGTAAGCACAACCTATGAATTTTAGTTTTGAACAACTTCTCGCGTTCGTGACCGTTTATGAACAGCTTTCATTTAGTAAGGCGGCGGTCAAACTCAATAAGCACCGAACCACTATAGGGCAGGTGATCACCAATCTTGAAGACCAACTAGCCGTTAACTTGTTTGAGCGAGTCGGTCGTTCGGTAGAACCAACAGAAGATGGCCACCATCTGTACCACTATGCTAAGCAAACCATCGAACAGGCTCGTACTTTCGATAAAGTCGCACTGAGTCTTTCTTACGGTGGATTAGAGAATGTTAGTATCGCCTATTCAAGCGCTATACCACACCGTTTTCTTGTATTGCTTCGTATTCAATTAGCGGCAGATTTTCCGATGATGCGAGTTAACTTTCTTGTTCGTAATCGCAACGAAATTAAAGAGGGTTTACAGAATGGTGAGTATCAATTCGGTATTGTCAATGTGCATGATAGTCGAGCAATACATAGTCTGGATGCGACGTTTTTAGGTCATTTTGAATTTGTTCCTTTCGTCCAGAAAGGTGGTGAACTCGCTTCTGTTGCACCAGATCGAGTATTGACAGCCTTGAGGAATAGTAAACAATTTGTATTGCGGTCTCTTATTGAAGAGGGAATGGGCGAAAAAGTCATCGTAAGTTCGAACCATGAAGAGGTCGACCAATTGGCCCTTGTAGTGAAAATGGTTGAAGCAGGTTTAGGATGGGCGATTCTCCCCAGAACGTTTGCCCATTCGGAGTTTTCTAATAATCATATAGAGCCAGTGGAAGCTTCTGAATTATTGGAAGGTTTTAAGTTTGGTTTTGGCCTATGGTGCCAACCCTCTAAGCAAGTCGGTGATGTAAAAAATTCAATCATGAAGGTCGTTACAGAATACCGAGAGAAAATAATCCGTGATATGACTTAGCGGCGACATGTATCCTGCTCATCCCTCTCAACAACAAGACTCAACGTGAGTCTTGTTTTTTTGTGTCTGAAAAACGTTATCGTTCTAGCGAAGAGCTAATGTCTATTGGAAGGATATAACCCTCTATATGAGAGTATGGAGTCCATACTTTTTGGCTTAATCTAACCTCGCTCAATGGGTAAGCCCAGAGCAAAAAGTGTTTTTACCATATGTCCGCTGCAAGGACGCAGATTTTCAGCCGGGTTTAGTTACCCGGCTTTTTTTATAGTAATAAAAATGTCAGCTATCACCCCAAGCTCTCTGTTACAACTGGCTTGTTACTTCGCTTAGCAATCCAGTACGCAACGCTACCCCAAAGCACAGTGAGTGCCCAAAGTGCTGTCCAATGTGGAGCGACTTGTTGCCAGGTTGCCCCCATTTGGTTTAGTGCTAAGAAAGCTTTGATCGCCCAAGTGCTTGGGCTTAAATCAGCAATCCATAGTAAGGGAGTAGGTATGGCTTCAATCGGCCAAATAAAACCAGCCAAGAAAATGAGCGGCATAGAGCTCACTAAGACGACTAAGGTGACAAGTTCACGCCGAGGTAATAAGTAGCCTAGCCAGAAGCCTAGTCCGCAACAACCTAAAAAGAACGGGAACAACATAGCCAGCAATTCGCCCGCGTTGGCGATATGGTTTACGTTTAAGCGTTCGAAGCTAAAACCAAAATAATAGGCGCCGAGTAAATAATAAATTGCCACAAATACTAACGTTCTCACAAGCAGCAGCGATCCCGTTGATACTTGTGACCAATAGCCACGACCATGACGCTGTGTTCCCGTTTGTAATCCAACCGCCATGATCAACGTTTGTTGTAAAATCAGAACAAATACTGCCGGCACTACGTATTCGATGTAACCCATGGTTGGGTTGAACGTCGGTTTCATATTAAGCTTAATAGCAGAGTAATTATGGCTAGCCATACTCATGGGCACACCATCTATCACCATTTTACTGACTTTCACTTGGGCCCCTAATGTGCCTCCCGCTTGGGCCAATCCTTCTACCACGGTTCCGTACACGAGAAAATACGAGGCGTCCGCAGCGTAGGCTAGAGTCGGGCTTTTACCTAGCATTAGGTCTTTGTAAAAGTGTTCTGGTATGACTAAAAAACCGGTGATCTCTCGTTGTAAAAATGCTTGCTTTGCATCGGCAATCGTATGAAGTCGAGTGACTACGTTGACTTGCGGGGTGGCATCAACCATACGTTCCAGCTTTAAACTCGTCTGACTACCATCTAGATTAACAATCGCGATTGGTTGTTCACGAGGCGTTTGTTGTGCATAAGGCAAAGGGTATAAAAACGAGTAAAATACGACACCACCAAACACGGTCAACGTAACGACTGGATTGGTTAGAACGGCCTTAAGTTCCGCTTTAATCAGTTGCCACAATGTCATACCGCCTCCTTCGCTTGGCGTGTTGATGAAGCTGTTCGATGTTTACCCATCAAGGCTGCGGTAATGAGCAGGGGCACAACATAACCAATCATAGGCCATAGCGAGCTTAAAGATTGTGCGGCCGATGCTCCATAGCTTGCTTGACTCACTTGTACTTCAATGTAATGGGTAATCGGCAATAATGAACGCCATGCATAAGCGAGCGTGTTCATGTCAGAAACTGGGAATGTAATTCCCATGAACGCGAAACTTGGAGCCGTAAACGCGCCAGCAAAACTCATCGCACGTGCAGGATCCATCGACAAGAAGAAGAACAACGCTCCCATAATGATACAGGCGATAACCGTCGCCAATTGTGCTAGTAGCATAACCACAAAACTGCCTTCCATTGGCCAATCAAGCACAGAATAAAACCAGTACAAGAACAACGCACCTTGCGCCATAAAGACCGGAATGTACTGACTTAATAGGGTAGTGAGCCTGGCGTATGGCTTTTCGCCCAAAAATGCAAAGCTATTCTTTCCACCATAAATGCGAAAGTGCGCGGCAAGAATCAAAATAGTGCTTACTACAATACATATTTGCCAAATGGCTGGCACGATAGCCGTTACCAAAAATTGTGCGTAGTTATTGTTACGGTTAAATAATGCGGTTATTTGTGTCGACACGGGTACAGCCTGTCCAGCCGCTGCTAACGTTGTGGTGTTACCCTTAGCCAAGTTGCCCATTACTTCAACCTGAGCGTCGAAATAGCCTTGTGCTTGCGCAACGGCAGAGTTGATCAGTTTCGCTACCAAAATGTACTGACTGTTGTAAAAGACAGAAAGTTGAGGTTGGCGGTGCTGGAGAATATCTTGGTCGAACTTAGATGGGATGACCGCGTAAGCGTAGATATCGCCTTCAATCATCGCATTTTTTGCTTCGCTTGCACTGGCGTAATGATAGTTAACAGCCAGACTCGACGACGCATCCAAAGATTGAATGAGCTTTCGAGAAAGTTGGGAATGTTGTAGATCAACCACACCGATTGGCAGATCCCGGGCAATGCCCGCAGAGAATACTCCCCAAATCATCATCGCGAGCAAAATCGGTATCCAAGTAAGGCACGAAAGCAACCACTTGTCTCGTCGTAAGATATGCCGCTGTGAAATCTTAATCGTCATAGCATTAACCTAGTGGTTGTGATTAAAGTTCAACGACAACACTCATTCCCATACGCAGTTCAGGTTCGGGTTGAGCTGGACGAGCTTCTACTTCAAAGGTACGAAGATCAAAACCTTGAGAAGCATCGGTTGCTCTCCACGTTGCAAAGTCACCCATAACGGCAACATGCGTTACTTTGAACTCAACATTTTTGTTTAAGGCAGGCAAATAGGCATCAAAGGTTGCTCCTTTTCTAAAGTGTTGAAGGTAATCTTCACGCACATTCAGTGTCGCCCAGGCATCCTCTGTATCTATCACAGTAACTACTGGGAAGCCCTGAGGTGCTAATTCACCACTTTGAAGCAGAACTTGAGAGACTTCGCCGTCGAACCAGCTGTAGATCTGAGTATCTTTCGCATACGCTTCTACTTCGGCTACGGCACCTGATGCCATGCGCGCTTTTTCCGCCGCAGCCACTTTGGTTTCACTTCTAGCGCCTTCTTTTGCCATTTCGTACATTTGAAACGCGGCACTTTCTGTGTATTTCGCTGCTTGCCACTGAGTTAAAGCTTCATCGCGTTTTTGTTCTGCAACCACGCCATCGTTATAAAGGTTATTCACACGATTGTAGGTTTTTTCCATTAAATTCGCAGCGGCTTTGGCTTTCATCCACTGATCTTTTGCTGCTTGGATTTGTTGCTCACGTGCGCCTTTCTCAGCTTCTTGAGCTAAGGCGTCCGCCGCTTTTTCACCTGCTTTTGCTTGTTCTAACTTCGCTTCAATTTCAGGACTATGAAGGGTAAAAATAAGCTGACCTTTCTCTACATCGTCGCCTTTACGTACCATGACCTCATCAATACGCCCTGGGACTTTTGAGGAAATGCTGTATTGCTGGGCTTCAATTAATCCCTGTAAGCGGATCGGTTCTGGTTGATAGGCTTGGTAAAATTGATACCCAACCCAAGAGGCAACACCCAAAGCACAAAGTGAGAGTAAAACGGGTTTTAGTGATTTAGCTGCCATGATTTATTTCACCTCTTTGGATGTTGAAGCAGGGATATAAGCGGTATTTTGATATTGTTCGAAGCTGTTCATTTCACTGCTCAATGCGAGTAGCTTGGTTAAAGATATTAAATAGCGGAAACGCGCCGCTGAACGTTGTGTTTCTATACTCGCGACATAAAGTTGTGCATCCACAACATCCAGAGAGGACGACAGACCCTGAGTAAATGCTTTTTCACGCAAGCGCAGGTTTTCGTTAGCGAGTTCAATGCTAGATGCGAGCCCTTGTACTTCATCAATGGCTTGCTGAGCCTCCAAGTATGTCTTTTGGACTAACAGCGATAAGTCTTGTTTGGCTTGGGACTTTAATGAGTCGACCTGCGAGACGACGCTTTGAGCGGCTTTGACTTTTTCGCTTCGCCCTGATGATTCAATCAGTGGAATGCTGACACCAACACCAACTAACCAGTCTGGCTTCATTTGGCTTGCGAGAGAATCGTCTTCATACAAGCTGTAGTCGCCGTAAAGATAAACTTCAGGGTAGTATTTCCCTTTTTCTGCTTTGATTAAGCTAGAGGCTTGTTTGTGTTTAGCGCTCAGAAGTTCTAACCCCGGATAGGTAAGCAGCGTTTGATCGACAAAAGCGGTAAGAGGGGGAAGACTGTCGTTGATAAACAAAGATTCAGCGGGCTCTACGGCATCATCTTGCGCGAGTAATTTACCTAATGCAGCCTGAGCGATACTCAAATCGCTGGCTGCTTTACGTGTTTCTACAGATGCTTTATCTAAAGAAGCCTCGGCTTGCAGGCGCTCAACGTGCGCGATTTGTCCTTGCTCTTCAAGCTTAATGGCAAAATCTCGATGCTTTTTTAGCCCTGCTTCAACCGCTTGCCGCGTTGTGAGTACTTCCTTTGCCAGTACGACAGAAAAGTAGTACTTCGATAAATCTTCAAAACGCGCTTGTTGTTCCATTAGAAGCTGACTTTTCGCCTCATCCGTTTTGCCTTCTGCTGCTGATTGAGCCGCAGAAATTCGACCACCAGTAAAAATTGGCCAAATGGCACGAATAGACGAAGAGAAAATATCGCGCTCGGTTATGGTCGAAGTGGTATTAGCTAAGGCACCAAAAATAGGCTGAAAAGCAGGAGGTACGTTAATGTGTGCTCCTGTGCTGTCTAGGATCTGTTTTCCCGACAGCGTGATATCGGTATCTAAACGCGTGTAATTCGCGCCAATGGTAACTTGAGGTAAGTTGAGATTGCTGGTGGCACTCTCTTGGTATTGGTAGTTCTCGACGTTTGAGCGTTGAGCTTTAAGAGAATAGTTGTTTTCTAGCAATAGCTGCCATGCGGTATCAAAAGTGATCGGTGCCGCATGACAGGCAAGGGAAATCGAGCTGCTGAGTAAGCCCAGTATCCAAAACTTTCCTGTTTTTTTCATAATGGCTGCTTTGTCGTAGAGTATTAGCTCTAATATAAAGGATTCGTAACTGCGTGTTAAGTAGGAGGGAAAATTGGGCAGTAGTATGCGCCCAGTTATATTTGTGCTGGGCGCAGGAGATGTTACAAATTTATTTCGTATATGGACAGTGAAACTCCGCTCTCCACTCGAGCTGACGAGAACCTCGCATCGTATTCAATAGATCTTTTCCACTCATTTGAGGGAACGATAACAGGACTTTGAGATCAGAAGTACCGCCTCCGTTTTTTTCATAAGCCCTGACGTGTGTAAATGTTGAATACATATTCTCTGACAGCATCGCCTTATTCAGGCATATTCCAAAGGTATCGCGTTCCATGTTTGGTGTTCCTTCTAACTATAAATGCACCTCTGTTTATAGTTTTCCAGTTTTCAGATGGTGTCTAAGTGTTTGTCATGTAGTCAGTATTTGTGTTTTGTTTTATTTTTGTCCAAACCACTGACATCAATGTTGAGCTTTTAATAGACTTCCAGCTTCACTGCTTTCAAACCGAAACTCTCATTGGTTTCGTTGATTAAAAATTATACGTTGTAAAGTCTAAAAACGCCTCAAAAACCGCTAAAATCGATGTGATCGCGATCATGATTTTAAGGGCAATTTATGTATGGAATTGAGTATCAGAGAGGAATGCTAAATTTGGTGAATGGTTGTAATTTTATGTTTCAGCTCGTCGATTAATTAACCGTAAACTCTGCGGTTTGTTTGCCTTCCTCACAGATTTATCACCGCGACAACGTCATGCTGTTAACTGAGTGTTAACGTTACGCTCAAGAGTGAATCACAAGGATGTATCAATGAGTTGGAAAACCATCAGCTTTCGTAAGCGGATGCTCATTATCATGACGCTATCGGGGTTGATAGAGCTGTTATTGCTTGTCGCCGCAGGGTTCACTTATCTCAAAATCAATCAAGAGCAAGAAATGGGAGAAAAAGCACTGGGTGTTGCCCGTTTTTTAGCGGACTCAGCGGTTGTTCGTGAAATGATCGAAACCCAAAACCCCCAGCCATACCAACTTCGCTTTAGAGAATTAACCGAAGCCATAGGTGCTGCATTCATCGTTATTGGCGACCATAAGGGAGTACGCTTAATCCACCCTGTTGATGAGCGGTTGGGCAAGCCAATGAGAGGTGGCGACAATCGTCGAGCGCTAGAACAGGGGTTGTCTTATGTTTCGACGGCACAGGGCTCGTTAGGTTATTCAGTTCGTGGTAAAGCTGCGATTTTTGACGAGCAAGGGAACATCATTGGTGTGGTTTCGGTTGGCTATTTGCTCGACCGACTGCAAGACCGCATCGAACCATTTTTGGCCTTTTTGATTTTAATGGTCATCGTAGTTGTCGTCGCTAATGCCATTGTATCCAATTATGCGTCGAGAAAGTTTCAGCGCGCCATTTTAGGCTTTGAGCCTGAAGAGATAGGGCGGTTGTACGGCGAATTAGAAGTGACGATGAGCACCATCAAAGAGGGCGTGTTAAGCATTGATGCCCAAGGGATACTTCGCTCGATAAATCGTAGTGCCTGCCAGATTCTCGGTATTGATAGAGAATCAGCGCTCAATAAACCTTTGACTGACACGCTGCGTGATAGCGATCTATATACAGTATTAGAAAGCGGGCAGGAAGATCATGATATTGAAATATTCCTTAATCATAAGCGCCTGATTGCAAATCGCTCTCCAATTTATGTTGATGGAAAAATCGTGGGGGCGGTATCGAGTTTCCGTTTAAGGGATGAAATTAATGATCTAACCGAGCAGCTATCACAAACCAAGGAATATGCAGATTTGTTACGTTCGCAAACCCATGAGCATCGCAATAAGCTCAACACCATTAGTGGGCTAGTACAAATGGGTGAGCTTGATGCGGTGCAAAAGTTAATTGGACAAGAAACCGCACACTATCAAGCAATGATTGAGTTTTTAAGAGATACCGTTAAGGACCCGCTAATTGCAGGTATGTTGCTTGGAAAAACTGAACGTGCTCGCGAGTTAGGCTTACAACTGGTGGTTGAGGAAGGCAGTCGTCTGGAGCCCCTACCTGAGTGGCTAAATTCGGAAGACCTTGTCACAATTTTGGGTAATTTGATTGATAACGCTTTCGATGCCACGTTAACTTCAATTCGCGATGAATCAAATGTTGCGTCAGAACGCAGAAACATTGATGTGTCCGTTAGCGATTACGGAAATGAAGTGATACTTGAGGTGATAGATCATGGCTGTGGCCTCCCAAAAACAATGGATCCACAAACATTATTTACAAAAGGCGTTTCGACGAAATCTCGTCAAAATCGAGGTGTTGGGTTACACCTTGTCAATCAGCTTGCTACTCGATATCACGGCCATGTTGAGATGATACCCAATACAAATTATGGGACAAGAATAACGGTGTACTTACCCAAGGAAGAACAATTATGAGTATGGCGACTCGCGTTATGATCATTGAAGATGATCTGGCTATTGCTGAGCTGCACCACAAATACTTAAGCCAACTGACAGGTTTGGAAGTGGTTGGAATTGCGACCACGAGAATGGAAGCAGAAATGCAACTCGGCATTCTTAAGCCAGATTTACTATTGATGGATGTCTATCTTCCCGATGGCACAGGGCTTGAGATACTAAATACACTGCGTGCAAGTAACCAAACGTGTGATGTCATTTTGATTACAGCCGCAAGGGATGTCGATACGTTACAACAGGCGATGAGGGGTGGCGTTGTCGATTACCTGTTAAAACCAGTGATGTTTCCACGTTTAGATGCCGCACTGAAAAAGTATGTGTCCCAACGCCAACAACTAGACATCGTAGAGAGTTTGGATCAGAACCTCGTTGATAAAATGCTGCAGTCTCACGCCAATCAAGACAACTTGCCGAACCGATTACCAAAAGGGATTGATGGTGTAACCCTAGACAAGATCAGAGAGTTGTTCCCAAATGGCAGTGCGCTGACCGCTGATGAGGCAGGTGAAAAAATCGGAGTGAGCCGAACAACGGCGAGGCGCTATTTGGAGTATCTGATCAGCACTGGTGAACTAGAGGCTGATTTAAACTATGGGTCGGTAGGTAGGCCAGAAAGGTGCTATAAAAAAGTGACGCGGTAGCGTTTATATTGATGCTCTATGCAAAATAAAAAGCGATGGCTTATTGTAGAAACCATCGCTTTACAAATTACTGCTGTTCCGCTCTAAGAGGTTAGAAGTTGTATTCTAACTTCGCTTCGATAGAGCGCTCAGCGCCAAACCAACAGTTATTTTTGTCGTAACAAGAATAGTATTCTTTATCGAATAGATTGCTTGCAGAAAGCGTGACGCTAGCCCCTTTCATTGATTCAGATACCGTTGAGAAATCGTAACTTGCTGCCAAATCAAACAAGGTGTAGTCCGGTACTTTTTGACTATTCTGTGCATCAATTTGTGCTTCCCCGACATAGCGAACGCCAGCACTGGTACGAAGGCCTGAAAGATTTCCTTCAAAGAAGTAATTGGCCCATAGAGAGGCCGTTTGCTCAGGTACCCAAACCGGCGTTTTACCTTCTTGGTTGTAATAACTGTCCTCGGTAATCTCCATATCGGTATATGTATAGCCTAGAGTGAAATCAGCTTGTGCTGTGGCTTGCCATTTTGCCTCAAGTTCAATACCTTGTGATACCACTTCGCCCGCTTGATAGTTCGGTGCATAAGGATTATTCGGATCGGTCAAGATCGCGTTTTTCTTCGTAATATGGAAGAGTGCTAAGTTACCTGAGATATCACCAGATAATGGGGCGTATTTAAAGCCTAACTCCCATTGATGACCGGTTGATGGCTCAAATGCTTTACCAGAAGAGTCGGCACCCGCAATTGGCTCGAAACTTTCCGAGTAAGTAAGGTATGGCGAGAGACCAAAGTCTAGCTCATACAAACCACCGACTCGGAAAGATACGTTGGTATCGTCTAACTCTTCCTTGCTGTTGGATACTGTTCCTAGATAATCGCTAACGGCGTCTGTATTTGAATCGTATTTATCCCAACGAAGACCTGCAATCATTACAAGTTGGTCGTAACGAACTTGATCTTGGAAATAAACGCCAATCTGCTTCGTTTTGATATCCAAGTTTTGTTTGTATTGGAAATTCAGTGCATTACGATCAATGCTGTTGTGGTCAGGATTAAAAATGTCCTGAGTTAGCGAATACCCAAGCGTGTCTTTGTATTTTACATCTGAGTCTAGATACTGATAATCAAGCCCGAACAATAAGTTATGTTCAAAATTTCCTGTTTTAATGTAGCCCGATAGTTGGTTGTCAATCACAAAGGATTTGGACTTTTCATCGGTTAAATAGGCATTTCGACCAACGGTACGGTTATCCGCTTCAAGTGCACCGTTATATGTGTTTTCCTGATAGGCATCGGCGGTCATGTAGCGGGCATTCTGTAGAAATTGCCAATTGTTGTTAAAGTCGTGTTGGACTTTGTAACCCATCATCAGAACTTCGCGTTCGTAAGTGTTCCAGTCCTCATCCCCTAAATAAGTGCTTGGTGACATCGAGCCAAGTGGGTTTTTAATCACTGAGCCAGATGCAGGCACAGTCGTGTAGATACCTGCTGATGGATCATTTTGATAGTAAACATTCACGTTCACTAATGTGCTTTCTGTCGCTTGCCAATTGAAAGATGGGGCGAGTACATAACGTTCATCTTCAGACGTATCGGCTTGACCATCTCGCTGTTTTGCCAGGCCGACGATACGGTAATCCACATTAGAATCACCAATTTGTCCTGTGGTGTCGAACGTCAGTTCTTTTAGGCTGTTAGTCCCAGTACTAATCGAGACAGAGTGCGAGGGTGTTGACTGAGGCGCCTTGGCGATAATGTTGACCATACCTCCTGGTGGAATATTGCCGTAAAGAACAGACGTTGGCCCTTTAAAAACCTCGATTTGCTCAAGAGCAACGGAATCGACCTGCGGTTGAAGGTTCCAACCGTTGTACAGCAAAGGAAGACCATCATAAAAGTTGGTGTAGTTAATAAAACCACGAATATTGAATAGGTCAAGTCGGGAAACGGCACCGCCACGCAATTCTGTATTTACGCCAGGCGCGTAACGCAATGCTTCGCTCACCGAGTTTACGCCGCGTAGGTCCATGTCATCTTTAGTGATTACCGTGATCGCTTGCGGTGTTTCTTCCGGTTCTAAAACGGTTTTAGTTGCGGTGTTTCGGTATGTTTCTCCTAGCACCGTAATCGTTTCGTGTTGGGATACGCTCTCAGTTGCATTGGCGTGGCCAGCGAGCAATGCGGATACGACGATAGCAACCGCTGAACGATGAAATCGAATCGGACTTTCCATATTTATAAATTCCACTACTTTTTCTATTTATTGATAATGATTGTTATTTGTATTCTATATTCAAAGAAATAGGAAAAGTTAACAATTTGGTGCAAAACACTAATCTTTGGAACTTATTCTTCTGTTCTTAGGTTTTAAAGATAGCGAGTCGTTTGGCTCGACAGGAATCCAATACTGCATTTGTGCTTGTTCGCTATCAACATCATAACCTTCTGGATAAAGCTCTAACTCATAACCATCGATAGCATGATAATTAGAGTAGGGTAGCCAATGTAAAATAAACCATTCCAGCGTTGAGGCGAGCTCTGATGCTTTGCCTATGTGTGTAATGACGGCGTAGGTTTGCTCAGGAACAGCCAAGAGCTCTAACCCCGAGTTGGAAGAGTTCGTTGATCTTGATGCGTTTGCTGTTGGACTACACTCATAACCTGCCCAGTATTCAAGTTGTTGGTTGTTTGAATACGCTTGCGTCACATCAATCACGCCAAAGTAAGTACTTTCCGAATTATTAAGGTTTTCAGATGAATAAAGACGTGACCAAAGTGACGGTACTTTGGATTGGAAATCGGGCGTAGCGGAAAACAATCCGTGAATAGGTTCATGATAACCAGCAAGTTCAAAAGCCGGTTTTGTTTCTATTCGAACTTCAATAAAGCGCTGATGTTTTTTCTCTTCTTCTGGTGTCTTACGCAGCGTCAAAGGTTGCCTCAACCCGGAGAGTTGTTGCGTTTTTCGATATTCGCGGGGGCTTTTTGAAAACATATTCCTGAACGCACGGCTAAATGCGTGTTCAGATGTAAATCCCATTTCTATCGCTATATCTAACGAGCGGTCAGAAGTATGGATTAAGCGCTCAGCCGCAAGGCTAAGTTTAAGCTCTCTGATGTAGTGAGCGACGGATACGCCAGTGTGTTGTTGAAATACGCGTTGCAGTTGCCAGCGAGACCAACAACTTGCTTTCGATATTTCATCTACGCTCAGAGTGCTGTCTAAGTTGGTGTGAATGTAGTCAAGCACCGATTGTATTCGGTTTATGGGATGTGGGTTAATGGCGCTTGATTTCATGGCGTTCTACTTTCACATTAATAGTGATTTCATTATCTTTAATTGAGTATCATTATCAATAGGATGATGAAATAAAAAGTAAGTAACACAGATCACGATAAAACTGTAATGGCTTGCAAGGATGAGTAATTATTGCCCACATTAGAGTTTTTGCTTAAATTTTGGAGTGTTCAGATGAAACTTTTTTTATCAATAAAATACAATCGCTTATGACGTTTTGTGCAACTTATTTAAACGTTTGCACTGGCAAGTGTTGATGTAAATCAAATAGTCGTAGACAATATTGCCCCGTGTCGGACTCTCCTCCAGCGAGTACAGTGTGTACTTTTGAGACATAAGTGACTTAAATGACCTCAATACGTCGTGTTTTCAAGAATCGGAAATGCAACTTCTTGAGGTTCTTTGGGCCCATAGACTTTACCTATCAACGTAATAGGTAAGACCAATTTTCTATTTTGAGGTGCCATTGATAGGGTTGGCTCATTCTCTAGCCGTATCCGGGCACACAATAAGTACCTCGTTTTTAAGGGAAAGATGATGGTAATACCAGAAAACAGCAGCATCGTTATTTTTGGTGCTTCAGGTGACCTTACGTACCGTAAGCTCATTCCTGCTTTATACCACCTCTACGCGAACAAGCAGCTTCCAGAGAATTTTGCCATTCTGGGTGTAAGTCGCACTGAATACAGTGATGAGTCTTACCGCGCGAAGCTGAAAAAATCGCTTCAGGAAATGGAAAAGACTGAGCCAGAAACGCTTGATGCATTTATTAACCATCTGCACTACCAAGCAATTAATACTTCTGACACACAAGATTACGGTAAGCTATCTTCTCGCTTAGACCAACTTGCGGACGAATATCAATTCGAGCAACGCAATACGCTTTTTTACTTAGCAACCCCACCAAGTTTATACAGTGTGATCCCTGCAAGTCTTGCAGCACATGGCCTTAACAGTGAAGAGGATGGCTGGAAACGCCTGATCATTGAGAAACCATTCGGCTATGATCTTGAATCGGCGCGTATTCTGGACAAAGAAATTCACGAGCACTTCCAAGAGCATCAAATCTACCGAATTGACCATTACTTAGGTAAAGAAACGGTACAAAACCTACTTGTGCTTCGTTTCTCTAATGCGATGTTTGAGCCGCTTTGGAACCGTAACTTCATTGATTACGTTGAAATCACAGGCGCAGAATTCCTTGGCGTAGAGGAGCGTGGTGGTTACTACGACAACTCTGGCGCTGTGCGCGACATGTTCCAAAACCACTTGCTACAAGTATTAGCAATGGTAGGTATGGAACCACCAGCGCAAATCAATGCAGACTCGATGCGTGATGAAGTGGTAAAAGTGCTTCAATGCCTAAAGCCATTAGACGAAAACGCTCTGCGCAATGACCTAGTATTAGGCCAATACACGGCGTCTGAAGTCCGTGGGCAAAGCCTACGCGGCTACCGTGAAGAGCCGGGAGTTGCAGACGATTCTCGTACAGAGACTTACATCGGTTTGAAAGCGTACATCAACAACTGGCGTTGGAATGGCGTGCCATTTTACGTGCGTACTGGTAAGCGTCTTCCAACACGCGTTACTGAGGTGGTTATCCACTTTAAACAAACACCGCATCCTGTGTTTGGTCAAAACGCACCAGAAAACAAGCTGATCATTCGTATTCAACCAGACGAAGGCATTCAAATGAGCTTTGGCTTGAAAGAGCCAGGCGCAGGCTTTGAAGCGAAGGAAGTGAAAATGAACTTCCATTACGCTGACCTGCAAGAAACGCAAATGCTAACGGCATACGAGCGTCTTCTACTTGATGCTTTGAATGGTGATGCTACGCTATTTGCACGTAGTGATGCGGTGGAAGCGTGCTGGCAATACGTACAGCCAATCTTAGATTTTAAGCAAGATCCACAATCCCTCTTCGGGTACGCATGCGGCACTTGGGGACCTAAAGAGTCAGATGACTTGTTACAGCGTGATGGCCGCGCTTGGCGTTTCCCATGTAAAAACTTAACAGATACGGATTACTGTGAACTATGATCAACCATAAGATCTACCAAACAGCAGAACAGGTAGTTGAAAGCCTAGCTAACGATATGAAAGCGTTTAGCGAAATGGGCAGACCTGTTCACATCTCTCTTTCTGGCGGCAGCACTCCTAAAATGCTGTTTAAACTACTGGCTTCAGAGGCTTACGCAACCTCCATTCAATGGGAAAACCTCCACTTTTGGTGGGGTGACGAACGTTGTGTTGCCCCTGACGATGCAGAAAGCAACTACGGTGAAGCGAACACATTGTTGTTTAGCCAAGTAAATATTCCTGCAGAAAACATTCACCGCATCCGTGGCGAAGATGAGCCTAAAGCAGAAGCCGAGCGCTTTGCAAAAGAGATGGCAGAGGTAATCCCGAATGAAAACGGCACACCTGTGTTTGACTGGATCTTATTAGGCGTTGGTGCAGATGGTCATACAGCTTCTCTGTTCCCTGGCCAAACGAATTATGATGATGCGAACCTATCTCTTGTGGCGTCGCATCCTGAATCGGGCCAACTTCGTGTGTCGAAAACCGCACGCGTATTAGAAGCAGCGAAACGCATTAGTTACTTAGTGCTTGGTGCAGGAAAAGCGGACATTGTTGAAGAAATTAACAGTTCACCAGCACACGCACTGCCATACCCAGCGGCTAAGATTCAAGCGAAATCGGGCCTAACTGAATGGTATTTAGATTTAGACGCGGCAGCAAAAATTGCTTAAGACGCTGCTCGTCGATGAAATAAAATTGGAGAGAAACAATGAAAGGTGATATCGGTGTAATTGGCCTAGCAGTAATGGGTCAAAACCTTATCCTAAACATGAACGATCACGGCTTTAAAGTGGTTGCTCACAACCGTACTGCTGCTAAAGTAGACGAGTTCCTGGAAGGTCCAGCAAAAGGCACGAACATCATCGGTGCATACTCTCTAGAAGAACTAGTAGAGAAGCTAGAAACGCCGCGTAAAGTAATGTTGATGGTTCGCGCTGGTGACGTTGTAGACAAGTTCATCGAAGCGCTAGTACCTCTGCTAGACAAAGGCGACATCATTATTGACGGTGGTAACACTAACTACCCAGATACAAACCGTCGTGTTGCTGCACTACGTGAAAAAGGTATCCACTTCATCGGTACTGGTGTATCTGGTGGTGAAGAAGGTGCGCGCTTCGGTCCATCTATCATGCCTGGCGGTGCTGCTGAAGCATGGGAAGCGGTTAAGCCTATCTTCCAAGGTATCGCTGCGAAAACTGACGCTGGTGAGCCATGTTGTGACTGGGTTGGTAACGATGGTGCTGGTCACTTCGTTAAGATGGTACACAACGGCATCGAATACGGTGACATGCAGCTTATCACAGAAGCTTACCAGTTCATGAAAGACGGTCTTGGTATGTCTGCTGACGAGATGCAAGCAGTATTCGCTGATTGGAACAAGACTGAACTAGACAGCTACCTTGTTGAAATCACGGCTGACATCCTTGGCTACAAAGATGAAGACGGTGAGCCTCTAGTTGAGAAGATCCTAGACACAGCAGGCCAAAAAGGTACTGGTAAATGGACTGGTATTAACGCACTAGACCTAGGTATTCCACTAACACTTATCTCTGAGTCTGTATTCTCTCGTTGTCTATCTGCACTGAAAGACCAACGTGTTGAAGCTGAATCTCTATTCGGTAAGACAATCACTCCTGTTGAAGGCGACAAGCAAGAGTGGGTTGATGCACTACGTCAAGCGCTACTAGCTTCTAAGATCATCTCTTACGCTCAAGGCTTCATGCTAATGCGCGAAGCATCGAACGAGAACGGTTGGGACCTAAACTACGGTAACGTAGCCCTAATGTGGCGTGGTGGTTGTATCATCCGCTCTGCGTTCCTAGGCAACATCCGTGATGCGTACGAAGCGAACCCAGACATCGCATTCCTAGGTTCTGATGAGTACTTCAAAAACATCCTACAAGGCAGCCTAGCAGCATGGCGTAAAGTAGCAGCGAAATCTCTAGAATCTGGTATCCCAATGCCATGTACGATTTCTGCGCTATCTTTCCTAGACGGTTACACAACAGCTCGTCTACCAGCGAACCTGCTTCAAGCTCAACGTGACTACTTCGGTGCTCACACTTATGAGCGTATTGACCGTCCACGTGGTGAATTCTTCCACACTAACTGGACTGGTACAGGCGGCGACACAGCGTCTACAACTTACGACGTGTAATCGTTTTAAGTAAACCGACTAAATATAAAGATATAAAGGGATGCCCAAGTGGCATCCTTTTTTGTGTCTGTAAGATATTGGTAGATTTAAAAGTTACATTAAACGTTGATTCGTCACGCACTTCTCAGAAATGGGAGAGCATGCATTTGCTAGCAGTTTAATATTTCTCTTCGAAGAGTGAAGCTAAGCAGCTCTCTGCCGTCTCCTCAACTATAAGGTAATAGAAATGACACAACAGAAGCATCCATTTCACACAGCTTTCGTGTTGCTTATGTTCATATTACTGATTACTTACTCTATCTATCGCCTTTATCATCATTTCGTTTTCGAATCTCTACCGCTTCAGCTCAGTAGTGGTTTTCAAGTGCTCTACATTGATGCGTCATATGTTTTAAGTATCGCAAGCTTACTCTTATGCCCTACATTATTGGTCTATATTTTATTTGATCGAATGACTCAGTTAGTCAAAGTGCCGATTAAAGTGATAACTATAACAATTGTCTTGTCCCTTATCGTTGCTATTCCAGGTCAAATTTTTGAATTTGGGCGATTGAAGTATATTGCAGAAAGTAATGGTTACTCAGCGTGTCCACCTTTCACAATTGCATCAAGCGGAATGTTTGTAGAAGCTATGGTAAAAGAAGAAAAATACTGTATAGAACCAGAAATTAATCGTATTGGTATGTATGGTTATTTTCACGAACTCGAACGGATTGATAACTATATCAAGTCACACGGAAATGACATCCAATAGAAAAGAGCGCCTAGGCGCTCTTTTCAGTGGTCGTTTTCTTGTTTTGATAAAACCTGTCTTTTAGGTAGAGAATTGCACTGACCACAAGAGCCACTAAAGAAACAGTAAATAGGGCGTACATGCTGAGAATCCATGCGAATGTGGCCGTCAAGAATGCAATGAAGGAAAACATCCTGCTGAAAGACATTACATGGCCAAGTTTGTTACTTTTCATAAACGCCTCCCGAAGCTAAGTGGGAATAGACAATTGAGGTCATATACCACACTTTAATTGTCTGCTCTTTTGGGACGTTTCACACAAAAAAGTGGCTAAAGATTTCTCAAAAAAGGTGAAATATTGAACTGGTAGACAAATCGTTAAACTGAGTTGCACAGATATGACTTCGGTTGTCTATCACTTCAAAGTTTTTAACTACGCAGATTAAGGGCATGTAGCGCTGTTATTATCGTATTCGAACTCTACGATACACAATTGCAAGTGAACCTACACTCGTAAGCTCATCCCTGTCGTCAGTTACAGTAAAAGCTTTTTTCTCTGTTTAACAATACCTTAGTAACTACGGGCAATTAAATCTGTTTTTCGATCGAAACTCAGATTGCACAAAAGGTGAAAAAGAGTGCTAGGTAAGCCTCTAAACTACGCCTATAATTAGCGCCTACATGGAGGATGTTTATTATATGAACATCCTTTATTTTTTGAAACTAGCAACAAGGATCCAGTAAAACATGTTTTTCTGGTTTTGTTTACGTCGACCAAGAAGGTAATTAACACAGCAAATTGAGGTTCTAAGATGACTCTTAACAAGTACTTTGTTTTCATTCCAGCAGAATTGGAACAGGAAATGCACAAGGACAATCAAGTGATCTCTGAGAAGGAAACTCAACGTCAGGCATTAGTAAAACAGGCACAACAACAAGGCGGCCTGTAAGCTAGGTTTCAAAGAGAAAGAGCACCGCAACGGTGCTCTTTTTGTATCTGAGGTCGTAGAATTAACTTAATATGCCAAGGCTTTTCAACTTTCTGTAAATGGTATTTCGGCTCACACCAAGCATACGAGACGTTTTGCTAATGTTCCCCTGGTTGGCTTGATATGTTTTGAGCAACTTATCTTCGACGGTTGCACGCAGTTCTGAAGTTGGTTCAGCGGATGCTGCTCCTTCTTGAGCTTGGCTGAGTTTCTTACTTAGGTGGGCTGGGACGTGTGTGAGTTCCAATATTTCTTCACCTTGCGCCATTAAGGCGGATACTTTGATTAAACTATCGAGTTCACGCAAATTTCCTGGCCATGAGTAAGACAGCATCAGAGAAAGTAGGTGAGGGCAAAGCTGTTGTTCAGATTCGGCGTGACGCCGATGAATGTTCTCAATCAGTTGTCGTTTGTCATCACGTTCCTCAAAGCGAGGTAGCTCAATGATCAAGCCATTAAGGCGATAATACAAATCTTGGCGGAACAATCCTTCGCTGACCAAATGTTCCAGATCTTTATGCGTGGCTGCAATGATTTGCGTATCGACTTGAATACTTTGGTTTGAACCCACGGGAAGCACGGTTTTATCTTGCAATACATGGAGCAAGCGGCTTTGAGCTTCCAAGGGTAAATCTGCGATTTCATCCAGAAACAAAATCCCTTTGTGTGCTTGGCGAATTTTCCCCTGATAGCCTTTGCTGTTTGCGCCAGTAAAGGCACCGGCTACGTAGCCAAATAATTCAGATTCAACCAGATCTTTTGGTAGCGCTCCGCAGTTAACGGAAACCAACGGTCCCGTTTTTCTCTGGCTGTTTTTATGAAGCGCTTTCACAAACTCGTTTTTGCCAACACCAGTCTCTCCGAGAATCAACAAACTGATGTCTTTATCGATGACGCGATTGGCTTGCTGCCAACAGTGCTCAACTGCGGAGTCGCCATAATGAAGATCATTGGACGCCGCTACAGCACGAGACTTGACCTTGCTATCTTTATCGGTAAGCGGTTTTGTTTTGAAAACGAAAGGGTGCTCATTTCCCCGAGTGGATAGAATGTCGTCTAAGGATTGCCCAATGATACTTTTTTGCGCAAAAAGTTGAGAGGCTACTTGATTGTGAGCCAAAACTTGTCCGTCTTCATTTGCAATGATAATTCCTTGCCAACCACTATTCAGTAAACCTTTTTCGCACGCTAAATCCACACGAATATGCCCTTGTGGAATCAAGTTAAGTAGTTGATTCTCCACTTGCTGGACCATGTTTTGTACTAGTACTTGCGTTGAGAAGTCATGTCTCTTTTGCTCGCTCGTAATATCTAATACGCCAATGAGGTTACCAAGATGATCGAAAATAGGATTAGCCGAACAGCTAATAAAACGATGGTGTTGGATAAAGTGCTGATCACCAATAACAGAAACGGGCTTTGCTTCAACCAAGGCTGTACCAATCGCGTTGGTGCCTTTGACCTTTTCTTGCCAGCATGCTCCAGAGCTTAGCGAGATTTCCGTTAACTTTTCACGAAATCTAGGCTGTCCCCAACTGCCGATGATGACACCATCTGAATCCGTCAAAATTAAGCGACTGTCGCTATGAGCAAATAGCTGATTAAACAAAGGGAGCGCAAATTGAGTGACTGCCTCTAGCAAAAAATTGAGTTGGTGACGCCTATCTTGGAGCGTCGCTGGCGTTACTCGAATATCTTCAGGGCGTCGACGCTGTTTTAAACCCGCTTGTTCACTTCTGACCCATGAAGTTGAAAGCCAATTGTTATCGCTAATATGTTGAAGTTCCATGACTGTACCATTTTGTCACAGTGAGGGTGTGCCATTTTGGAACACTTGAACATTGGTGTTCACACCATACATCCGCTCAAACGTCGCTCACTTGGTTTGTTATCGCTTGGTAATCATAGTTTTACATTTAATTAACAACAAGTGTGGCGTAGTTGGCGTGTGACTTGCGTAATGCTCTTTGTGAACAGTGCGATACGACACTGCAATAACACATTGAACGAGAAACAAAAGGAAGAGTTATGATCTATGCACAGCCAGGTAGTGAAAATGCCATTGTTAACTTTAAATCGCATTACGATAACTTTATCGGTGGGGAATGGGTAAAACCAACGGGTGGTGAGTACTTTGACAATATCTCACCAATCAACGGACAAGCGTATTGTAAAGTTGCTCGCTCTGGCGAGGAAGATATTAATTTAGCACTGGATGCCGCGCACAACATCAGAGCAAAATGGGCCAAAACCAGCGTGACAGAACGTTCGAACATCTTGCTGAAAATTGCTGACCGTATTGAGCAGCATCTAGAAGAGCTTGCAGTTGCAGAAACTTGGGAAAACGGCAAACCAGTTCGCGAAACCTTGGCGGCAGATTTACCTTTAGTAGTGGATCACTTCCGTTACTTCGCTGGCTGTATTCGCGCGCAAGAAGGCAGTGCGGCAGAACTGGATGAGCACACCGCAAGCTACCACTTCCCAGAACCGATTGGTGTGGTGGGTCAAATTATTCCGTGGAACTTCCCAATGTTGATGGCGGCTTGGAAACTAGCACCGGCACTAGCGGCGGGTTGCTGTGTGGTATTGAAGCCAGCAGAGCAAACCCCAACATCCATTCTGGTTCTGATGGAAAAAATCGGTGACCTTCTTCCTCCTGGTGTCATCAACGTTGTAAACGGATATGGTTCTGAAGCGGGTCAAGCATTAGCAACCAGCAACCGCATTGCGAAACTCGCGTTTACCGGGTCTACGCAAGTTGGCAACCACATTCTGAAATGTGCAGCAGACAACTTGATCCCATCGACAGTTGAGTTAGGTGGTAAATCTCCAAACATCTACTTCTCAGATATCTTCGATTACGAAGATGAGTATCTTGATAAGTGTATCGAAGGTACGTTACTTGGTTTCTTCAACCAAGGTGAAGTTTGTACCTGTCCATCTCGCGTACTGGTTCATGAAGCGATTTATGACAAGTTTGTAGAGAAACTGACGGAACGCGCACATCTGATTAAACAAGGTAATCCGCTCGATACCGATACTCAAGTCGGTGCTCAGGCTTCTCAAGAACAGTTTGATAAGATTTTAAGTTACCTGGAAATCGGCCGTGAAGAAGGCGCAAAAGTGGTCTTTGGTGGTGGAGTGTCAGAACAGCCAGAGTCTATCAACCAGGGGTACTACATTCAGCCAACCATGTTGGAAGGCCACAACAAGATGCGAATCTTCCAAGAAGAAATCTTTGGCCCAGTGATCGCTATCACCAAATTCAAAGATGAGGCTGAAGCGTTGGAAATCGCAAACGACACTGAATATGGCTTAGGCGCAGGTGTTTGGACACGTGATGCGAACGTTGCATATCGTATGGGCCGTAATATTGAAGCTGGTCGGATCTGGATTAACTGTTACCACGCTTACCCTGCACACGCAGCGTTCGGTGGTTACAAAAAATCGGGTATCGGGCGCGAAACGCACAAGATGATGCTGGATCACTACCAGAACACGAAGAACTTGCTGATTAGCTACAGCATCGACCCGTTAGGCTTCTTCTAGTGAAACTAAGTAATTAATAAAGAAAAAGCAGTATGAATCAAAACCCCGAATCTTCGGGGTTTTTTATTAGCGTGAGCTTGTCGGCTGAAGGGTAACTTAGATGTTTAACCTGCTTATATTGTGATATCAGGAACGTTGAATTATCGCCACTTTTCGTTCCATAAGCTTTTCTACGGCGGCGTTTTGCTTGTCAATATTGAGTTGTGGATCAAAGTCCAAAACGCGATTGCAAGATTCGAGACTGGCAAATTGATTTAAACATTCACCAAGCTCTCTTTTAGAGCTTGTTCGCATCAGACTGCTTTCTGATGAGGAGAGTAGGGTGACTTTACGGCCATGAAACGTTCCTTGCGGCACTGCATCACTTTGCTGCGCTTGTTGAGCGTCATGAACCGATGAATTGGTGTATGTGGATTGGATGTCATTGGACATAAAGACACCTAAACTCTCAAGTCTAAAGTTTGTGGCATCGGTGGTGCCTCATCAATGGTTACATGAGAAGACAATAACGCTTCCCACGACTCGCTGTGCGTCAGCAATTCTGCTAAAGCTGTTTCAAAATATTCGTAATCCAGTCGCCTAATGTTAATGAGTCGGTTTAAACATAGGACATGTCGGTGGTTATCTAAACTAAAAAATAACTGGTGCTCAGGCCAGTGATAATTAAAGGCCAAGAAAGAACGATAAAGATCGGAATTTACAATTTGAAGGCCAACAATCTCAGCTTCGAGCTGCAGAGTTGTCGATTCAGGATGAAAGATGATATGCACCCTTAGATTATCATCAAAGGCTAAGCTTACTTCATTTTCCGTTAGATGCAGTGCAGGCAAGCCTATTTGATGAGCAAACTTTAGCAAAATCTCATCGATAGTTTGGCGTGCTGACATAGGAATAGTCCCTTTTGAAATTTTATCAAGGAAAATATTAGATGTATCTCTTCATGTTTATCAATATTAGTCGGTTGTTATTATATTTTGGCTTTTAAATGTGTTGAGAGAAATAGAAAGGCAAAAGTAAATGTGTTCAGATGCATATCTCGATGGTAATGATATATATGAATATCATTTTTCTCTAATAAACTTCAATTAAGGAAGGAATGAAAGTGAGCAGAAACTGCTTTTGAAATTACAGTCCATGTTAACTACGTGTTGTTGAAAAATGCGATTTATTGTCCGCTTGTAGTATAAATATAAGTTGATCTTTTATATTTTTACATAAAGAATTGTGTGGATTTCAAATGAGCTAGATTATATAAAATAAGTTTATGGGGTCATAATGAACAATTCTATATGGGCTGGTTTTATTGGGTTATTCATACTGAGTGGGTGCAGTCAGACTGTGTCCGTCAATGGGGTGGATGACTTTGATACACAGAGTCAGGCATCAGTCTATGGTTGGGTTTCTGTCGACGGCTACTTTCCACCTTCGATTACTTCTCTTGAAGTGGAAATATGTAAAGTTATTGATAATCAATGTCTTAAATCGGTATCTCAGAGCTACCAAGGCGTTCAGTTGCCTGTGCAGTATTCGTTTTTAATTGCACCAATTCAAGCTGGTGAAGGAAAAATGAAGATTATTGGAAAGCTTTATTCAAACGGTGAGCTCGTTGCGGAAAAAGAAAAGAACTATTTATTTTTAGAGGGAAATAAACAAGAAAACTTGATTCTTGTTCCAAAAATAAACAGATAAAATTTTAAGCACTACATTTTTATTAGAATTTTCTAATTTATAAAAATAAAGACTATATCTTTCCTGTTGTGAAAGATTTGTTGTCTTTTATAAACATTAATTACATGACTTTGAAGTCATCGGGTCAGTTGTTTTTTAGACTCATACTTGTTGCAAAAACAGTATTTTTTATGATTATATCTCGCTCCTTGAACACGTTGGCTTGGCGTTTTAGGCTATAAAATATACATTTTTATGATTTTGGAAATTTAATTTTGTTCTCGAAACGGTGCCGAAATCTATTTAATTGTATTCTAATGTATAACAAAACAACCAAACTTAAATAACGAAATGATATTTAAGTTTTGGCTAATGATAAACGCTATCTGATAAAAATAATAAAGACGGACAGCAGAAATTTACTAAGTCAAACCTTTACCTTCAGGTAAAGGTAATGCTTGGGTTATTTGCTAATTATTCGGGGGGTATGGTAAGTGATAGAACTTCTATGCTCTTTTCTTTGCTTCTTTAATTCATACAGCAGTACTTAGAAATAACAACGATCAAAGTAGTGCTTTGAAAGTTTCTCAACATTTGCACTGAGAAACTCAAAATAATGAAGGGTAGAAAATGGATGTGTCAGGCCAACTAAACTCAGAAAGGGTCGACTCGAGTTCACGAAAAATTCGTAGTTTTTCCTGCTATGAAAAATCTGACGAAGTATTTCACTCAGACCAGTCTCACATTGTTGTCGTTCACAATGGTCAGCTTCGAGTTCAAACAGGTGATTGCACAATCGATGTTGCTGCAGAAAATGGGGTATTTCTATCTCAAGGGGATTACTTGTTAGAGTACTCTCCGCTAGATGGGGCATACAAAGCGTCGATTATTGCTTACGACAATGAACTCGTTAGTCAGTTGCTGCAAAAACACAGTGATCTCTTGATGATGCTGCCTAAGGTAGACAAAGTTTGTTCTGGTTTGTTTACTTTTGGTTTGAACATACTCGTTGAACAAGTGCTTTCTAGCATGCAGACGCTTGAGCAACAAGCGTACCCTGATGCCATTATGTGCCTAAAATACGAAGAACTACTCATTCTCTTGCTACACAGCAAAGGAGGAGAATCACTGTATGCGTTGCTGTCACAACAAACAAACCGTACGTCGGAACGGTTACGTCGATTTATGGAACAGCATTACTTAAAAGAATGGAAGTTGACAGACTACGCGCAGGAGTTTGGTGCCAGCTTAACCACTTTTAAAGAGCTTTTTAATGAGCACTATGGCATTTCTCCAAGAGCTTGGATCAGTGAGCGTCGACTACTGCATGCTCATAAACTGCTGTTGACGAGCAAGATGAGCATCGTAGATGTGGCGATGGAGGCAGGGTTTTCCAGTCAGTCTTACTTTACGCAGAGTTACCGTCGTCGTTTTGGAACGACCCCAAGCCGCGTACGTTCGGGAGACGATCAAGTGGCTATCGCGAAATGAAATGACTTGGGACTAAAATTTTCTGACTAATTTTGAAAGTCACTCACCAGTGTAAATTCTATTATGTATCGTGTAACAACGAACGATTAAAAATTATTACATCTCTTTCTTTCTGGATTGTTCGAAAGGGGTGCGGAGACGAACATAAATGAAAAAGCAGCATTGGCGACGCCGTTCGCTTTTTCCAGACAGCATAGTGACACAGCGGAAAGTGACTGTTTTACAAAGAGGAGCTCGTTATGAAAGCGCCTCGAAACCTACGCAGGATCTCAATGTTGTGCACGTCAATCACCGACAATTGTTGAGTGAAGGCGTCATAAATTATGAGCAGTTATCTTTACTTCAACGCTTGTTGGATAGAAATGTCGTCGATAGCCTATGCGCTAGCCAGTTAGTTAAAACGTATCAAAAACTTGGTGCTTCGATAGACCGGTTTGCCATGCGTTTATTTTTGGAGATTGGATCGCAGCTCAGTGATAGCAGCACAATCACAACGTTCGAACAAAGGCTGGACTACATCAACTCTCGTCTGGGCTTTCGCTTTAATTTGGCTGTCCCAAAAACGTTGATGCTTTGTTTCCATTTATCACTCAACGAGTGGATTAACCGACAAGTCGATCAAAGTGCTCTTCATGCTTCGATTAAAGTTGAACAACTTATCAATCAACTCGATATTCAGAAGGAATATTGGTCGAAGCTATCAGGGGAAGACACCAGTGCCGTCTTTGTTCAACAGCAACTCGATCTTATTAAGAGCCAGCAGCATCAACTTAAAAAGCAACTTGGGACGTTAAGCGAACAACAGTTGCAAGTGATTGAATGTCATCGTTTGTTAATTGAGAAGTGGCAACCGTCTTTAGACGAGCTGAAAGGGTTCGCGGAGTACACCTCTACAACCGAACAATTTATTTCTGAGTGGAAAAATTGGTGTTCGGAAGTGCGACTTGAAGCCCCCGAGCTGAACGAAGTTTGGGATGCATGCGATGTGGTTTACAACGACCAAAATGCGGTTGCGAAAGTATGGCAATGGTTCAAGAACATGCAAACTGTTGGTGATATCGATCACTACTATTTTGATACTCAAAGTGGTCAGTGCGGCCAGGCTTGCAATCACCTCAGCCAGATCTAAATAGGGCGTTAAATGTTAGATAAGATGATGAAATCTTTAGCGGAAGCGCTAAAGGTAGGGGATTTTATTGCCTCAGAAAATGGTTCTTACAACATCGAGGTTGACCAGTTATCACTGACCATCAAGCAACATGCGTCATGGATTTTATGGGAAGCGACGTTACCCTTCCAGTTTAAAGAGCATCTAGATTATCAACAAGAACAAGCGTTACAACGTTGCATGCAGCTCTCATTAAAAACCATTCGTGAGGATGGCGGCGTACTGACAACCAATGATGATCAGCAATTGATTTTGCAAAGTAAAGTAAGGGTTGAGGACTGTTCGGTGGAACGGTTCTCTGCTTTGCTTTCTAAGCACGTCAATCTATGTGAGCGTTACATTGCATTATTGGAACAAGAACGCGTGAACCACACAATCAACCATACAGTGTGGTTACCATGATGCTAAAAATCTTTCCCAACATTAGGCGTGCTGCAACAAAGGCATTGTTATGCGCAGTGAGTGTTGTTCCTTTGGGATACGCGCAAGCAACAGACTTACACTGGCCCGAACAACCGTTCCGCTACTATGCAGATAATGACTCATTAAAAGAGTTGTTGAATAACTTCGGTGCAAATTATCGTGTCTCGGTTTCTGTTAGTGACAAAGTCAACGATCGAGTGAATGGGCGTTTTACCCCTGAAGATCCGGCGGAATTCCTCGATTACTTATCGCAAGTGTACAACTTGATGTGGTATTTCGATGGAGCCGTCTTACATGTCTATAAGGCGACAGAAACTCGCTCACGTTTACTTCAATTGGAATTACTTACGGCTAGAGAGCTACGCAGTACGTTAATTTCCACCGGCGTTTGGGATTCTCGTTATGGTTGGAGAGCTGCTGAGAGCAAAGGGTTAGTCTATCTTGCGGGTCCTCCACGTTATGTCGACTTAGTGGTACAAACGGCGGAGGCATTGGAAACGCGCTTGCTGCAGAAATCGAATTCAACCGACGAATTATTCGTTGAGATAATTCCTTTGAAGTACGCTTCTGCAACGGATAGAGAAATTGCATATCGAGATCAGACAATTACGGTCCCGGGCATCGCATCGGTGTTAAAACGGGTCGTGTCTGGTGTTCAAACGCAAGTGGCGAGTGCGTCTAGCAAAGAAGTTACCAGTCCAGATCAGCCTGTAAAAAGTAATAAAACCGCCTCAGTTCATGGTGGCGCAACAGTTGAAGCAGAGCCGGGTCTTAATGCGATTATCGTTCGTGATACTCAAGCACGATTACCGCTCTATCGTAAACTGGTCGCGCAATTAGACCAGCCGCAATCAAGAATTGAAGTCGCGCTATCGATTGTCGATATCAGTGCCAACGATCTAAGTCAGTTAGGCGTGGATTGGCGAGCGGGAGTGTCTGTCGGAAACAACCGCATTGTCGATATCAAAACAACAGGTGATGTGAATTCGGGGGATGTGACGCTCGGCAGTGGACAGAACTTTAAGTCCTTGCTTGATTCAACCAACCTAAATTACTTGCTGGCTCAAATTCGTTTATTGGAATCCAAAGGCAGTGCTCAAGTGGTTTCAAGACCAACATTGTTAACTCAGGAAAATGTCGAAGCGGTACTGAACAACAGCAGCACTTTTTACGTCAAGCTGGTTGGTAAAGAAACCGCAGCGCTGGAAGAGGTCACGTATGGCACGTTACTGAGAATTGTCCCACGTATCGTTGGTGATAGATTTGCTGCACGACCTGAAATTAACCTGAGCCTTCATCTCGAAGACGGTGCAAAGATCGCTGATGGTGGCGTCGATGATCTTCCTTCCGTTCGTAAAACTGAAATCAGCACCTTAGCGACGGTTAAACAAGGGCAAAGCTTACTTATCGGTGGTGTGTACCGAGATGAAGTGAGCCATCAGTTACGTAAAGTGCCATTGCTAGGAGACATCCCATATTTAGGCGCGCTGTTTAGAAGTAATACCAACACTAAGCGCCGCACAGTACGAATGTTTATTTTAGAACCTCGAATTGTTGTGGATGGTATTGGCGATAGTGTGTTGATTGGCAACGAATATGACTTGCGACCAAGTATCGGCAAGCTTAACAACATCTCCAACAATAGCGCTGAATTTAAATCGGTAGTGGAAGTATATAGCTGCACATCGAGGGTTCAAGCCGAGCGCTATCAACAAGACTTATTGTCACAGCAAAAGTCGTCTCAATTAACGCAGTGCCAATTACCAACAGGGCAAAAGGGTTGGCGGGTGAAAGTATTGGAATGTGATGACTCACAAAGTGAGTGTGTGCGCTCTTCAGAGGAGTCTTAACCGCGATGCAGCAATGGAAAATTCGTATTTTATCAGGCGTGCATACCGGAGTAGAAGTCACCTTACCTGAAGGTGCTCTCGTGCTTGGCAGTGACGACTTTATTGCTGATCTTGTACTGTCTGATGCTGGGGTCGAAGCGAACCATTTCACCCTCGTTTGCCAGCAAGACTCGGTCATTTTACGAGGCTGCGAAGAGGCAAATATTAACAGTGAAGACATCGCTGTTGCAGGTGATGGTATCGAGTTGTCACGCCATGCTGTTGTCTCGGTCGGCGTTGTGAAGTTCGCTCTGGGATACGCGGAAGATGCGTTAATTGTGAGTAACGTCAGCGACGAATCTAGCCAACAGAATACACCTGTGGTTGCTGTGCAACGCTCTAGCTGGAAAAAAACAACGCTCATCGCTTTGCTCTGTAGTTTTGTCCCGAGTGTCATTTTTGCCGGTATGTGGTACAGCCAAGCTAACGGAAACAACAATGAAATTGTTACAGAAGCAGAACCCATTGTTTTGGTACGTAACATCTTAGGCGAGCTCAAACTTAGCGACGTTCGTGTGGAATGGAATGCCGCCGCACGCCAAGCAGTCTTAGAGGGCTATGTTGAAGACCGAACACAGAAACTCGATCTGCTTGGTCGAATTGATGTATTGGGCATCAATTACAAAAGTGACTTAAGAACGATGGAAGAAATCCGTCGCGGGGTTCGATTTATTTTGCGCAACCTCGGCTATCACCAAGTGAAAGTCGAAAATGGCGATGAGACCGGCACACTGCTGCTGACGGGCTATATCGATGATGCAAGCCGCTGGAACCAAGTTGAACAAATCTTGGAGCGAGACGTGCCGGGTCTTATTGCGTGGAAGGTTGAACTGCAGCGAGCGGGTGCCTACATGGATACGCTAAAAGCGTTATTGACGGATGCGGAGTTACTGAAAAAAGTCCAGTTGGTCACCAGCGGTGATCGCATCGAAGTTCGTGGTGAGCTTGATGATATCGAAACGACTCGATTTTACGGTGTGACCCGAGACTTCCGGGAACAATATGGTGAGAAACCGTACTTAGTTTTGAAATCCATACCTAAGGTGAGTAAAGGCACCAACATCGATTTCCCGTTTCGTAGCGTCAACTTTGGCCAGGTTCCATATGTGATTCTGACCGATAACGTTCGCTATATGGTCGGTGCAAGAACGCCTCAGGGCTACCGAATATCCAGTGTTACACCTGCTGGTATTGAGTTGGTTAAAGGCGGGCGGGTGATAACAATAGAACTTGGATATGAAGGTGAGACGAACAATGACAAATCTTGAACAAATTTTAAATAACGACACAAACGGTGCGGAAGTGCACAAGATTAAGAGCAAGCTCTTAGAAGCACAAGCGGTGGTGAAACGTCAGTTGGATTTAGGGTGCTCACCACAGCAGTACCAATTGCTACTCAAACAGTATGAAGCTTACACAGCCGCCCATGCGGTCGTTGAATCATACGAAGCTAACTAAAAAATACGAGGAAGTCTTATGTCATTTTACGATGCTAGTAACAGTGTAAACCTTGATGATGTTAAAGCTAAGTTAGAACAACAAGCGAAAGATGCCAACACAGAAGTGACGGCAGCCATCAAGAACCTAGAAACCAATGCCGATGATCCATCAAAGCTTGCCGAGCTTCAGCACGCGATCAACAAATGGTCTGTTGTTTACAATATCAATGCGACCACCACTCGTGCGATTAAAGATGTGATGCAGTCGATTCTCCAGAAGGTGTAAAGCATGGAACGAGAAACGCGCCAACTGCTGGCTGAAATCGCGCTGATGGCAACAGGTATGCATCGTCATCAAGAAGCCAACACCATTGCAGATGGCCTTGAAGCAAGCTCAGGTTCTGAAGAGACCGTTGCGATGATTCGTGCAATGAGCCTCATGAATAAAGGCTTGTATGAAGAGGCTCATCAATTACTCGAACCACTTTGTAACGCCTATCCAGATCTGATCAGCTTAGCGGCTCTTGCTTCTGCCAAAGCCGGTTTACTGAGCAAAGCGGAAAGCTGGGTAGAACTTGCGTCACAAGGAAGCGAAGAAAGCCAAGCATTTGCTGCGAGCTTTTCTCAGGACATTAGGAATCTTGGATGATCATTGATTCAAGTAACCTAAGTCTTCAACACCAATCTTTGCGTCAGTCGGAGTCGCGCCATTATGAGCGGAGCGATGAAGACAAGATGAAAGCACTCATGGAGCGAAGTAACAAGCAAGAGCAAGTTTCACATGTTTCTCCAAAAGAGACGCTAGAGAAAACAGAAGCCAAACTGGCGGAGATTAAAGCGTGGTACGAATCATTAAAAGACGCAGAGGTTGTCAGTAAACAAAGTGTCTTATCATCGTTAAATGAAGCGTTCTCCGACCCTCAAGTTAAACGAGAGGCAATGTGGTACGCCTTTCATGAGGCGAAGAGTGCAAAAGGCAACGAGCAGCCACAATCTGATTTGTTAAAGGTGTTGAAGCAGGAGTTACTAGGGAATTTTTCGGGACAGCTTATTGCCGAACCACCTGCTGATAAAACAGCACTAAAAGCAATGCTAGCGCAGCATTTTCCACTGGGTGCCCAGAAAGAACAAGCCTTATGGCATTGCTGGGCAGAGTTGAAGTCGTTACCTGATATGGCATCAACACTGGACATGGTTCGTGATGAACTTAGCTTCATGATCCAAAAAAATGCGATGGTGAAAAACATCATGACTCACAGTCACAAGTTAGATTTATCTTAGGAGTACATATGATAAACACGCAGTACACCGAGGTGATGCAAACCAACATTGATAAGTTACAGGATGCGCAAGTCGAAGACGGTTTAAGCGAACGTTTTGAGCAAGCTATGTCGGTTCCCGAGGCAAATAATGGCCTGGAGGGCGGTTTGCTAGAAAACATCAGCGAGTTGAAAAACACTATCGATAACGCGAAAAGTAACCTGCAAGACAACATGAAGATGGTGGGTGATGATCCGGCGCAATTGCTGCAAATGCAGTGGGCATTGACACGCATTACTTTTCAAGAAGAGCTGATCGCGAAAACCGTGGGTAAAACCACACAAAACGTAGAAACGTTATTGAAGGCACAATAGTGATGATGAATAAAATGAGAGCAGTTTTCATCATGCTCACGTTGTTTCTGGTAGGTTGTCAGACCGAGCTATACACCAACGTTACTCAGAAAGAGGGTAATGAGATGTTGTCGATCTTACTATCCGAAGGTGTCGTTGCAACAAAAGAACCTGACAAAGACAACACCGTCAAGTTAATGGTAGACAGTTCTCAAATCGCCTTCGCGGTAGATGCGCTAAAGCGAAAAGGTTATCCAAGAGAGCAGTTTTCCACACTGAAAGAAGTGTTTCCCAAAGACGATTTGATCTCGTCACCATTAGCAGAACGAGCACGTTTGGTATACGCGAAATCTCAAGAGCTCTCGTCAACCTTATCTCAGATTGATGGCGTGCTGGTGGCACGTGTTCATGTTGTTTTGGAAGATCAAGATCTGCGTCCAGGAGAGCGCCCAACTCCAGCTTCTGCCTCCGTATTTATTAAACACGCAGCAGATATTGCGCTTGATTCATATGTTCCGCAGATCAAATTATTAGTGAACAATAGCATTGAGGGGCTGAACTACGATCGAATCAGCGTAGTGATGGTACCCTCATCAGAGGTTCGAGTTGCTACTCAAAACAATCAATTTAAAAGCATTTTGTCGGTTCAGGTCACCAAAGAGACGGCGAATAATCTTATCGCCATTTTGGTGTTCTTGGTAGCGGCACTCATCGGCTCGAATATCGCTACTTTTACATGGTGTCGTAGGAACACGAAGCGTGGTTAAACCAGAAACACCACTCGCGCAGGTACAACACCAGTTTAACTATGCGCCTTGCCAGTACATCCATAGAAGTTGGATAGAGCAAAAGCAGCCTTGGTTACTAAATATCGAAGGCTGGAGAGATAACCCCATGTTCAACCAATGGTGTATCAATGAGTGGGCGTTATCTCCCGTTCCTGAGACGGCTTTTAACAGACCTTGTCATAGTTTGGCATTGCTCCCGACAGACGCGTTGAATCAACTCGTATTGATGGTGGGTGGAGCTTTGCATTGTGTTGCGATGCGAAGCGTTGTCTTAAAACATCCTAAACAGGTTCTGAACAACGTTTTTGGTTTGGAAGGCGCTCGGTTCTTAATTCAAAACGGGCCGATGCTGTTATCCTGCTGGCCGCAAGGCTGGCAGCGTTCGTTACCAGAACTACTGGATGAAAGGTCTGTTGAAGCAAGCATGAGGGCGCTGGGATATTTTTGGATGAGGTTTATTTTGATTAACTCACCGGAAGATGTTGTTCTTCGTTGGCAATTCAAATTGGAAAAGCAACTTAGCGAAAACGCAGAAACAGCTAACTGGTTGGAAGCGGATCAACGAGATCTGGCGTATCGACTCACAAAAAAAATCGCAAAACAGGTTATTCCTCAATGGTTTCATTTGTTGAAATAAAAACAGACAATTTGCAGCTGGCACCTGGCTTAAAGGTGCTGAAAGCGAAAGATTATGCCAGTTATCTGGATTCGCAACACTTAGTTGAAGCCGCGAACTCCAAAGCTGAAAGCATCATTGCTAATGCCCAACAAGCCTACGAAACCGAAAAACAACGTGGTTATCAAGATGGCCTTGCACAAGCCAAGATTGAAAATGCGCAAACGATGGTTGAAACCTTAGCACGTTGTAATGACTACTATCAGCAAGTCGAAGAAAAAATGACAGGTGTGGTGTTAGAAGCAGTACGTAAGATCATCGATACCTTCGATGATGTCGATACCACGGTGAGTGTAGTTCGAGAAGCGTTGCAACTGGTGAGTAACCAAAAGCAGGTCATTTTACATGTCCACCCAGAGCAGGTTGTTGAGGTGAGAGAAAAGGTGGCTGGTGTATTAAGTGATTTCCCTGAAGTCGGTTACGTTGACGTGGTAGCAGATGCGCGCTTGAAAAATGGAGGCTGCATTTTGGAAACAGAAGTTGGGATCATCGACGCTAGTATTGATGGACAGCTGCATGCATTAAAGCAAGCCATGGTGAAGCAGCTCAGCGAGCGTAAAATTACGATTCATGAATGAACCTCAAAAACTCAGCACTTGCTGAGTTTTTTCATTTTAATGCCTTTAAACAAAAAAAATCCGACCATTTCTAAAATATTCACTGCCATAAATCCTTAAGAATACACCTAAGAAAGCTGCTTAGTTGATAAGTCTTGCAACTAAGCAGCGCATCTAAAACAACAAAAATAGGATTATTTAGTCGAATGGCTAATGGATTTATAACTTCTTTACTGACAGATTTTGCCAGCCGCTGCCAATTGGAGCCGTTGGTTTTTGATGAGGATGATTGTTGCCATCTACTCGTTGAGCAAAACACAGCAATCACAATTCGTGCACAAGAAGATCGTGTGACGCTTATCGGGCTGATTTCAGGTAATAAACCGAGTGCTGATATTTTGCATCAACATATGAAAGATGCCTTAACGCAAGGCTCTCCAGCGGTATGCTGGGAGGAAGAGACCGGATATATCGGTTTCATACACCTGCCTCAGCAACTGCTAACTGCATCTTTTTTCGATGAGTCATTTGCGAATTTCATCGAGTGGTTAAAAAGTGCGAATACACAAGAAGTAACCAATAAAACAACCGAAGTACCGGAAACGAATACCACTCATTTTTCCACATTAAGGGTTTAAAACATGATCAGTTTTGGAAGTGTTAGCGCGTTGCAGGCTGCCATGCCGCAAGCTCGTAACGAGATACTTAACCAAGGTAAGCTGAGTATTGGTGGCAAAGAATACCAAATCAACGCAGCGACCCAAGAATTTACTCGCGCCAATCCTACGAATGGTGCAGTAGCGCGATTTTTTGAAGCGACAGGAAAACTGTTTCGCGAAGGTAGCCCACAATCGGTAGCGAAAGCCCTTACAAAAGCCGTATTTGATAATGAGCAAGGACAAGCTCAGCGTTTACAAGCTGCTTCTTCTGTTGAGCATGGACAAATGTTCTTCAAAGATGGAAGCATAAAAACCGCATCAGATGTCTTAAATGCCTTTGCGAAGTTAGACAGTAAATCAGTTCAGTCGAACTCTGCTGAGCTAAACCAGTTAGCAGAGCGAGCGATGACAGAGGCAATGTTAGAAACCGATTCTGGTAAAAACCTCACATCACTGATTGGCGAAAGTGCAGCGAAGTCGCTTGCTGGACGTGTAGTAAAAGACTACGGCGGTGGTGTATCTGCAGCGCAGAAAAACCCGGCAGGTAGCATTAATCAAATGCAAGCGGTGTTTGATATGGAGGTGATGCATCTTAAATCGGCGCAACGTCATATCGAAGGTCTAGCAAGCACCGATCTAAGCCAAGGTGTATACGCTGAAGGACTGGCGGAGGGTGCGTTTAACAAAAGTGGCGTAACCAATAATGTTGAAAGAGCTGCGGCGTGGATCATTAATGCTTCTAACTCTAAAGGAAACGATGCCGAAAATATTACGTCTTTACTGAAAGAATACGCGTCTAATGGTAAAGATTTATTGAATATGGAAAACCTAAAAGAGCTACACGCTCGATTGGTGCCTAATGTTGAGCGTGATTACCGAGGGCCAAATATTTCGGGTGGCACTTTGCCGTCAAGTATTGGCGGTGAGGGCATGTTAAAGCAGCACATTGAAGGCTTTTTGAAAGAGAACCCTGTAGAAGATAAAGACTTAGGTAAACATTTGTTCGCCGGAGTTATCGGGTACCATGGCTTTACCGATGGAAATGGTCGCATGGGGCGCATGCTATACGCGATAGCAGAACTTCGTAACGACTCGTTCAATCCTTTAGCTATGGATGCAGAAAATAGCCTTCACGGTATTAAGTGATTTTCTACTTCTATTTAATTTTTGGAGCGGCGATTGCCGCTCTTTTATTTTCCAGCTTAACCTTAATTTTTCTTCTCAATAAAACGGCTAATAGCAATAAAAATGAGACGTTGAAATAAAGTGTCGGTTTCTATCTCGCCATAAAATCTCTTTTATCCTTATTCGCTTATTTAAATGAGCCGTTATACCCAAGTGGCTTCGCTGAAATAAATATATCGATGTCACTTAGTTATAATAAATTAGACAGGACACAACATGGATACAGGAAAGATTAATATGCTTCTCTCTGAGCTAGGAGAAGTGCTGAACCTTGAGCGCGTGACAGCGTATGACGATCAAATGTGGTCACTGCATTTTGCTGAAAACAACAGTGTCGATGTTCTGCTCGTAGAGGAAAAAGGCGAGTTATTGATTTCCAAAAACCTGCTTATAGAACAAGATGATATTACGCTAGATAAACTTCAAGTTTTACTTGAATACAACTTCTTGTATCGAGAAACAGGTGGTGTGCAGTTTTGTGTGAATCCAACACGCAAAGACGTTGTTCTTCAAGTTGCTATCGCGGCTGGAAGTGAACTCACCAACATTGCTAACTTAATCATTCAGTTGAATGAATTAGTTGATACTTGGGGACAGTTATTTCAAAACAACACGGTTGTAGATTTTAGCCAAACAGACGTACACGCATTTATTCAAGTTTAAGGCATCACACATGGTCAATATTAATACATCGCACATGCACTCGTTGAGTCAGTTAACGTCACATTTGGCGACACAAAATCAGGCTGACGACAAAGAGGTTCGAGCACACAACGGCAAAGATATTTTTGTTAAAGAGGGTGCACCAAAAAATAAAAGTATCAGCGCGCGTATTAGCCACCAGAATAAAGCGAAAGATATTGTAGTGAACCTGCTTACTAAGCAGGGTATTCCTAAAGATGTTGCGAAGCTCATGCTGAAAAATGTGTTGAACGGTGAGAACAAGTTAACGCTTGGGAGCCTGAAAAATCTTGAGAGATTGTCGTCTGGCCCTAGCTCAAATTGGCCAACGGCACAAACGGCAGCCTCTTCTTCCAAAACCAATAAAGCCTCATCGAGTGTCGCGCTTATCAACGAACATAAAGCCAACCTTCAAAAGCTTGGTGATTTTGCCTGTACGGACTTAAATACGTTCGGTGTTAAGGGGTCACAGTTTTATGAAACAAAAGGAAAGCCACGACTAAAAGAGCTTCACGCGGATCAAGCGCGAATCATGCAAGATCACAGAGCGACGATGTCCGCAAACGGAATTCAAGCTGCAGCACAAAGAGGAACCGCACCGCAATTAAGCACTCTACAGAACATTGCTAAGGCAGTACAAACCGCGAAAGCCGGCTGCTGTACTACATTTGCCTTTGCTGCCGCCGCTGAGATGATTCAAGGCATGTCAGGAACACCTGAAAGTGAACCCAAAGTAGAAGTGGTTGCGTTTAAAAAGGGTCATTCAGGTACACACCTTTATGTACTGGTTGGTCGACAAGAGGGGAGCGACATAAAAGATCCATCAACGTGGAGTAAGGATGTGAAAATTGTTGACCCGTGGGCGACATCTGCATTCGGTGCACCAATGTTTGGAGATGCACAACGACCACCTGTTTCGAATATGTTCCCGCCAACAGAAGTCATTTTTGATAGCCATAAACTGGGTTAGTCACTCTGCAAAAGAAGTGAGCAAATACACCATGCTAAGCATCTAACCTTTATTGAAAGAGCAGCTCTGAGCTGCTCTTTTTTATTACTCTGGCAACTCGTTTTTAGAGCGAGGTTTCTGCGGAAAACCTCACAATGAAGGCGAAAAAGTGACAAAAATAAAGCCATTACCGACATCGTTCAATCTGCAATCGTTGTTCAATAGAGTTATTGAAACAAAAGGAAAAAGTTATGAACACGATTCAACAACTGCTCTTGGAGTTTTGCCAACTCAATGAGTTGCCCGAACTGAATTTTGAAGAAAATGAACGTTGTCAGCTACTGGTCGATGATCGCTACATGTTGTATTTCATCGCGACAGATACGGATGATTTGATGTTGTCTGTAACGTTCGGAGGGTTAGAAAAATCCGGTGAACAACGACTAAAAGGTTTAGAGCTTCTTGCTCATGCTAACTATCAAGGAATAGGTAGTGGCAGCCTCGCACTTGCTTTGGCTCCAAACGGTCGACAGCTTGTCTTAGCAGGACGTAAACCCGTTGAGCATCTAAATACGACGAACCTTACCGCTTGGTTTCACGAAGTTATTGAACAGGCCGAGCTGTGGCAAGCGCGTTTCGCAATGTTGGATCAAGCGATTCCAACCACCTCTAATCATGAACAAGCTCATGTTCAATCACTTCGTGTGTAGGAGAGAAAAATGGTTAATACAACACAAAAAATCAGCCAAAGCCCAGTACCTGATCTAGAACAGTTTCGTGCAGTTGCTGCACAAAAAGATGACCGAGTGATCAGTAAAAGAGGTGAAGTAAAAGAACCTTCCACATTCCACAAAGGTCATAAGTTTGCTTCTATTCACGAAGGCGTATTGAGAAGCAAATACACTAAGTTTTTCCAAGAAAACATCAAAACTCACCTTGATTTAAAGCAGGCGCTACTTAAGCAAGAAAAACCTGAGGTTGCGCTGTTGGCATACTCCCTAGTGAGTCCTTCAGGCTATCGCGGTGAGCCACTTACTGAGCGTAAAATCTTAGAAGTTGTCAGCCTATTGGATGAAATAAAAGTGAGCAGCGATGCGTACCAGCAGCTTAAAAATACGTTTGATGCGATCAGCAAAGATCCGCGTATGCAGGTGAGTTTAGAAGCCCAGTATCCAGGAAAAATGGATGGCTTCGCTGCTGAACTGTTACAGATGGGCAAAGAAAAGCTAAAAGGTTCTGGTGTGAACGCCGTTATTAACTTGGCATTACCTGGTGTTGGCTTATTGATTTCTACAGGTCGAGAGCTGCACAAAGCGGCCGTAAATGGTGATGCTGAGGCTTACCATCATCAGTTAGAACAAATTTCACAGCTGCCAGGGCGAGATCAACGTCTTTCTATGCCGATGCAGCAAACCTTGGCTCAAGGTCATGCGATACTGTCGGCTGAAGGTGGCATTGGAGCTACGTTAGGTATGGCGACGGGGAGCCTGGGCACGTTCGGTGTTAGCTCTGTAGCAACGGTGGGCGTCACACCGATAGCAAAAGAGGCAATCGGTTCTGCGGCAACGACTGCTATCATGAGCGGCGGTGGCTTTGTGGCGAACCAAGCTGGGGCATACGGGTTAAATACGGAAGTAAAAGAGCAACTTATGCAAGGCGAAATGTCTGGTGTTTTACCTAGACTTGAAGTTTCCAATGCAAAAGGAGACTTTACCTTCAGTATGCAAGATCCGGCTTCTGTCCGCGCATTAATGGCGTACCTTGGCCCTAAGGAGGATACTGCAATGACTTCTCCTCAAGCGCCTAAAGAGGCACAAGAGATGGAAGCCGCTCGATTAACACTGAAAAAGATGTTGGGTTCAGAGCCAAGTGAGCACTTGGTTCCTGACGTAGATTCTATCTTGAAGCTAAGCCCAGAGGATGCACCAAGTAAAACCGAGTCTATTGCTAACGGGGCGTTTAAAAAACTGTTAGGAGAAGATTGGGATTGGCTCATGCCAGCTGTTCGAGCGATTGATAAAGGGGAAGCAAGTAAAATAAACGAAAAGCTAACCTACAAGCTCCCCCTAGATGCAGCAAACGGACGAGTTTATCTTGATAAATGCCCAAACCTGAGTGACGTCCAATTAGATGCGCTAGAAAAACTAGGCTCACCAAGTCAATTGCGATTGATGTACTTGGCAGAAGGCTGGGTGTAATTTCAAATGGTAAAGTAGGGAGTAGGTGCTGCTCCTTACTTTATCTACCGTCAGCGTTCCTTTTTGGGGCTGGCTAATATCGGTTTAATTTAACTTTTCGACTGAAGAAACAAACACACAAGTGTCAACGTTATACCAACCCAACCAATGAAAGAAATTTCTTCCCCAACAATCGCAACTGCTAGTGCTGCTGCGATAACAGGTTCAAATAGCGTGAGTATGCTAGCTCCACTGGCTGTAACAAACCGTAGCCCAAACCCAAAAGCGACGTAACCTAACCCCATTGGAATCAAGGCCATGTAGAGCATGACCGCCGTATTAGTTGACGATGCAAATAGATTATCACCCGTGATGAAAAGTGTTGGTAGAAGCAAAACTCCACCAATACCAAAAACACTTCCCATGGCCGTTTGCGATTCAATGCCGTGGTCAATCATAGTCTTTACTCCCCATGAGTAAATGGCGTACGTCAAACCTGCCAATAGGCCAAGTAATACACCCCAATGCTTCATATCCTGATCAAATAAGCTATTTGCGGATGACTCAGAAGCCAGCAACAAGGTAATGCCAATGACCCCGATTGCGAAACTCATCATCCAGCGCTTGGTTATGGTCTGATTTCGGCTAAAGAGACACTCTAACAAAGCAGAAAAGAAAGGAGCAGTGGAGATAGAAATAACCGTACCAATAGCCACACCAGCGAATCGCATTGATGAATAAAAAGCCAGTGGGTAGGTGGCTAAGGCGATAATACTAATCAGTAACGTTTTCTTCTTATGTACGACTTTTCGAAAATCTCTCTTCAGTGACTTCGCAGATAGACATGCTTGCATAAACCCACCAATACCCATAGAAAATGCGCCAATGGCGAGAGCACTGACATCCGGTGCCAAGCTGGCAGCGGTGCCCGTCGTTCCCCACAGGGTTGAAGCAAAAAGTATGGATAAAGTTCCTAATTGATAGTCGGTGAAATGTTTTTTTAACACTGTAATTTCTACCTAGTGAATGGCTGTTTTAGGGTAGAAAGAATAAAAGAAAGCGATAGAGATTTTTGTGCTGAAAAGACGGAATACTTGTTCCAGAAGACTATTTTAGTGACTATCGGGAAAACTCTCTAGGAGACATACCAAAATGCATTGAAAACCGTCGACTAAACGCGGAAAGGTCACTATAACCAACTCGTTCAGCTATCAACTGAACTGGAAGGTCTGTATGAGTCAGTAGTGCTTTGGCTTTTTCCATACGTTGTAGTGTAATGTACTTATGGACGCTCACTTTTAGCTGCTCTTTAAAAAGCTTTTTAAACTGCGTCGGACTCAAGCAAGCGGCATTCGCTAATGAGGCAATGGTGAGTGGCTGATCAAGCTGCTCCGCGATCACAACCTGTACATCTCGAATACGCAAATCCACGGAGCGAGACCGCTTTTGCTGCTCCAGCAACAGATAGAAGGTTGCAACCATTGAGTTTTCAATTTCATCATTAACCTGATACTCAAGTTGCTTTTCGACAAACTGGATAAAGCTCAGTAGAGGCGGGCTAATCGAAAACACAGCCACACTATTATCCATCAAATGAGTGGGCAAAGTGGTCATATCCGCAACAATAAAGCGTGATGACTCTTCGGCATTAAACCCGTGAGCACAACTTTTGGGGATGACTATGCAGTCGCCAACCGCCACCTTTCCGACATAGCTATCCATATCAATATGTATGTTGCCCTGGAGAGGAAGCACCAGTTGATGATAATCACTATGAGTATGTCGGCTCATACGTTTCGTGTAGGAGCGAATGCTTAAGCTAGATTTCATAAAAACAACATACAGTTAAAGGATACCGCATTATAGCGTTGAAAGTATCGAGGTTGAAAGCTGGGCAGTTGTAAGCCCAGATCTTGAATGGGATGTGGTTTGTTAGTCCGCCTCGGACTCTAACGAAGCCAACCAACGAAGCACTTCCGCAGTTGCCTCAATAAGATCGCTTGGGATGTACTGGTCGACGTTACCGTCGGCGTATAGTGCACGAGCAAGAGGGACTTTTTGCATCACAGGCACGCCTTCCTCTTTAGCGATTGCGACCATACGTTTGGCTACCGCATCGGTTTCCATCAAAGTGATGACGGGCAGGGGCGTTTCGCCTTTCTTGTAATAAAGGCCAACCGCGATATGTGTTGGGTTTGTAACTAATACATTAGAACGTTTAACGTTTTCACGTTGATTAGAGGCTTGTAGCTCTTGGTGTAACTGACGACGTTTGCTTTTTATTTCTGGACTGCCTTCCATCTCTTTGTATTCGCGCTTCACTTCGTCCTTGCTCATTTTGAGCTTTTTCGTGTGATCAAACTTCTGGTACGCAAAATCTGCGGCAGCGATGACGATGAAGCCTACCGAAGAGATAATCATTAATTGTTTAATCATGACGCCAGTAATGGTCGGGACACATTCTAGCCCACAAGTTGGAATTTGCATTAAAGCGTTGATGTTACCGCGTAATGTCACCCAGATAATGAAGGAAAGAAGAGAGACTTTAAGGATCGACTTGATAAACTCAATCACACTCTTGAGGGAAAAAATGCGTTTGGCCCCTTCGACGGGATTGATCTTTTTGATGTCGGGTTTAACGGATTCACCACTAAATAGGAACCCGAACTGCCCCATATTGGAAAAGATGGCGACGAGTGCAGCAACCAGAATAATCGGAGCGAGTAGATAGGCAATTTCTTTTGCGATGGCGATAGCGACATCGACTAGCGCATCTTGGAAACCCTGATAAGCAAGCTTACTTGGTAGGAGAATAAGCGCTGAGATGTGCGACATGTAATAATCGGCGAACGCAAACAGTACAATTATGAGCGCCAAAATTAATGCAGACGATACGATTTCTTGGCTTTTGGCAACCTGACCTTTCTGCCGAGCATCGCGTAACTTTTTTGCGGTGGGTTGCTCTGTTTTTTCTGCACTCATAAAGAATCCTAAGCGTTATTGCCAAATGGTATTGAGTTGTTCTGCGAATCGGGTAATGCCGTAAAACTGTACTTCAAAGTGATCCATCATTATTCCGAGATACACGATCAGTAAAACACTCGCGATGGCACTTTTTATTGGCATGGCAAGGAAAAAAACATTCAATTGCGGTGCAAAACGACTGATAAGCGCTAGACCAAACTCAGCAAGAAACATTGCCAACACTAATGGAGCGGACATCAACACACCAAGCCACATAAGCTGTTCAAATTGCGCGTAGAAGAAGCTCACCCATGCGTCGCTAACGGTTGGGAAAAAGTCCACGATCGGCCAAGATGTATAGCTTTTGAATAACGCATAGATAAAAGTGACAAAGCCCCCGCCAGAGAAGAACAGGGTAATCAACGTTTGGGTCAGTAATACCGCTGTTGGTGTGGATTGTGAGCCTAGCGTTGGGTTAAACATACTTGCCATGGCAGCCCCACGTTGGTTGTCGACCAGAAAACCGGCCGCTTCTATCGCCCAAAAAGGGATAGCAGCAACAAACCCTATCAATAGCCCAATTAATACCTCCTTACCCAAAATCATTATCAGCCAAATGCCGTCGGTTTCTGCGGGCAAGCTTTGCTGATTAATCATCGGAAATATAAACAGTGCGAGTGAGCAAAGCACACCATTTCTCACCATGGTGCCGCCTAACATTTGCTTGCTCAAAATAGGCAAAAAGATGAAGCATGCCATTAACCTAGGTAACGTCAGGCTGTACAAAAATAAAGCCTGGTGTAAGTCGTGATAACTCATCGTATTTGAGGAATTTTATCCATAGCAAGCGAGGCGAAGGCGTGGAGCTCTGCCCCTAGCCATTGCGTTGTGACGAACAGCGTAATAATGACCGCGATAAGCTTGACCACAAAGCCTAACGTTTGTTCTTGGACCTGAGTTAACGCCTGAATAAGCGACACCAATGTACCAACCAATGCTGCGACTAAAATCGGCGGTAATGACAAGTACAACACTAGGGTTAATGCTTGAGTCGTGAAATGAATGATTTCAGCAGAATGCATACTTTCTCCGTGATTAACCGTAACTCAACACTAAGCCGTGGGTGAGCTTTGTCCAGCCGTCAAGCAAGACAAAAAGCAACAATTTGAAGGGGAGGGAAATCGTCATTGGCGATACCATCATCATCCCCATCGCGAGTAGGATATTCGACACAATTAGGTCAATAGCTATGAACGGTAAGTACAACAGAAAGCCAATTTCAAAAGCGCGAGTAAGCTCGCTGACGGTAAATGCGGGCAGTAAGAGCAATAAGCTGTCCGACTCTAAACGGTCTACGTACTTCTGTGGCCACAATGTGCGTGCAGCATCAGTGAAGAATATGGCTTCGGTTTCCCGAATATGCTTTTTCAAAAATTCTCGATAAGGCTGTAAACCGCTTTCAATGAGGCCTTCTACACTTGCAGAATCTTCAAGGGAGATATCATGCTGCTTTACGTAGTCGTAGGTTTCAAACCCGACGGGAGCCATGATGAAAATTGACAGAATGATAGCCAATCCGTAAAGCGCCATATTCGGCGGAATTTGCTGTACACCGAGAGCGTTACGCAGCAGTGAGAATACAACGGCGAGTTTCACAAACGACGTCGCCATCATGGCGATAAATGGGATCAGTGCCAGCAGTGCTAAGCTGACAATGAGATTGAGCTCGTCGGGTAACTGGATCATGCTGGCTCCTGCGTGCCACCGAACAGCTCCAGTACGCGCACACCTAAATGTTCGTTAACATTAACCAGTTCACACTCACCAATGATTTTGCCGTTGGCACGCAATGTTACCGGCTTAGATACAGGCTGGTTTAGCTCGAATACGTACCCTGGCTGAAGCTGGTTAAGCTGCTCTAGCGTGATGGTTTGATGGCCGATATCAAACGTGAGTTCCACAGGCAGTTGCTGGTGGTCGGTTAACATTTCTGAAGTGTTTACGTCATTCATATTGGTTTCTTTTTCAATAATGTGAAGAGTTTGGTCATCTAGCTGGCAGCGCCAGAGATTCTGGTTAGATACTTGAAAAATGGCTTGTTGCTTGGCGATGTAACCATCGTCAAAAAAGATGACATCTCCCAGCTCGAGCGAATTAAATTCGCTTAACGTCAAATGGGTCCTTCCAAGACTTAACCACACAGGTAAAGCGAGGTGTCGAGCTTGTAGAGCAGCGCTGTTTGGTAGCGCATCCAATAACACGTCTGATCCTTCGCTAACCCACAAACAAAGAGAGCCGTTAGGCTTATTGAGGGTTAACATTAAAGTATGCTCTTGGGCCTGGCTCGCCTCTAACGGCTGTAGTTGACTAAGAATGGGTAACTGACCAAATAGCGCTTTGATTGCCTCACTATGCGGTTCTATCTGTGAGCTCAAAAGTGCTAACTGGAGGGAGTTAGGCAGGGACTCAAACGCAGTAGCATTTAAGGTCGATTTCAGCCAATGTTGGAGCTGCGCACGAGAAAAGTCTACTTGTAGGGTTTGCCCTCCAATCAACGTGGTTAAACGGAACCCTTCAAATGAAGGGATTTGAGCAACAGTAATCGATACGCTCTGACCATCAGTCCCTTGGAAGTGGCACTGTTTTGCACAAAGTTGATTGCTGAGCGCGATACTTTCTGCATCCACTTTGGGTATTATTAACGGTGTCATAGGTCATTCTCCGCTTGCCATTCTTCATACACGCTGCGTTGTTGGCGTGAGTGTTGTTGTTCATGTTGTTGTTGATCGAGCTGTTGAGTTTGTTCGCTGATCGCTAAGCGAAGTGGCTGCTCACCACCGAATCGGTTTAGCCGTTCAGCAAGATCTTGTCTAGCTTGCTGGCTAATAATGGAAAGGGCATGCTCTTGTCGAATCGTCACGCTATACCCTTGAGCGTCCAACTTGATGTGGATTTCGCCACCTTTTAATTGTCCTTCACTTAGAAACAGCCGAACCTCTTTGTTGTCCGATGCGGTTGGCAGAGCAACATAGATTTTATCCACCAATTGCTGGAGTAATTGGTTTACGTCTCGCGTTGGGCTCGGTTGAGCCTGCGAAGCAACACTTTTTAGGATGACATCGCCTTGTGTTACCGCACTTGCAAAGGGCTGAGAAGGTACTTTTTCTTCATCCGTTTTAACGGTGACTAGTGCGCTTTTCGTCTCGATTTTTTCAAGAGGCTTGGTTTCAGGCAGGCCATCAGTTTGGTCTAATCGTTTGCCTGTATTCTGTAGCGAATGAGTTGCGCGTTTATTGTGCGCTGTTTCAGTTTGCTTTTCTGTTAAGCCAACAATGTTAATCCCATCTTGAGCGAGCTCTGTCGCTGTCGCACTTTGGGGGAGCAAGCCAGATTCAAGCGTAGAGAGACAATCCGGTGAGATACGTTTATCCATCGGCGTCGGTTTGTCATCTTTCAAATGAGCTTGAAAGTGAGGATCAACAAGCTCGGTAGAAGGGGAGCTTAGAACTGTGTCGCCATCGCTTTTTCCGTCATTTTTAAGCAGTTTATTGTTTTCGCTAATTATTTCTTCGCTATTTGCTGCGTCGTCTTGCGATTTCTCTACGTCTCTCTTAGTAACGACGTCACTTTTGCCTTTTAAAGTGGAGATGTTTTTGTCAGCGTTGGCTTCTTGGTTCGATAGGTTATGTTTCTTATCTAGACTTTGAGATGTCTTATGCCTTAGCGGTATGTCTTCTTCGCCAGTATGATTTTTTTGGGGATTCCCAACGATAGACTCCTTTCCCTTGCTAGGCTTCTTCGTCATTGCATGCTCGAATTGTGATTGAAGCTCGGCCTCCTTCTCGAGAGGCACTTGTTCCGGCGTTGATTTGTGCAGCGTATTCGATGTTTCAGTTGTTGGGGTAATGCGCATAGTGAACCTTTAGATAATGTCGACAGTGCGAAACTCTTCCTGTTCGAGTTCTTCTTTGTATTGCCTTTCTCGCGATTTTTCCGCGACTTCTTGTTGCTGCAACTGAACGAATTTTTCTTTGGTTTTATGGGCTTGTCGCGCCTCTTTTTGCTTTTCTTTAAGTGCCGAGCGTTCGATTTCAAGCGCTTTTTTTGACTCGGCCACACGTTGTTTAAGTTCGGCTTCTCTCTCTCTTAACAACGCGATTTCTTGTCTTAATGTTTCTAGCTCTTTGAGAACGAGTGTTTGTTGTTTTGCTTTAGCAAAACGTCGCTCTTCTTCTTCCTGGCGCCAAACGTGATAGTCCGCGACAGAACGTTCGGCCTTTTGAACCTGTGCTGCGGCGTTTGACACTCGGTATTCTTGACGCTTGACGGCTTTATCCGCACGTTCAGCGCGAATTTTTTTGATTTCTAATAAGCGTTCTATCATTGTTTCGCCATCCCTTTAAGTTGAGCGATAGCGCCATCAAGATCGCTTGGTTCATGAGTGCCTTGGCGTAAAAAGGCGCGTATATCATCACTTTGTGCAATGGCCAAATCCGCTCGACTATCTGCGCCATGTTGGTATTCGCCAATTTTGATTAGCAGCTCAACTTCTTCATACTTAGCTAACATTTCGCGAATATGAGCAGCAGACGCCTGATGATCGGGTTCAACGATTTGATTCATCACTCGGCTTGCTGACCGAAGTACATCAATGGCGGGGTAATGGTTCATTGCCGCAAGTTTGCGCGAGAGAATGATGTGCCCGTCTAGAATTGAGCGAGTTTCATCCGCGACAGGCTCCGTCATGTCGTCACCTTCCACCAACACGGTGTACAGTGCTGTAATTGATCCTTTGTCTGATTGTCCAGCTCGTTCCATCAGCTTTGGCAAAGCGGCAAAAACAGAAGGCGGATAGCCACGTCGTGTTGGTGGCTCGCCTGCGGCTAGTCCAATCTCCCTCTGTGCGCGGGCGAAACGCGTTACAGAATCCATCAGCAGTAGCACGCGTTTACCTTGATCACGAAAATATTCTGCGATAGAAGTGGCAACAAAAGCGGCTTTGGCACGCTCCATTGCTGGGCGATCAGAGGTAGCGACCACTAAAACCGATTTGGCCATTCCTTCTTCGCCTAGGTCATGCTCAATAAACTCGCGCACTTCGCGTCCGCGTTCACCAATTAAGGCGAGAACGGTCACGTCAACTTCTGCGGAGCGAATCAGTTTTGCCAGTAGGGTACTTTTACCCCCGCCAGCCGCTGCAAAAATACCCATGCGCTGACCTTCACCACAGGTCAGTAGCCCATCAATGGATCGAACGCCAAGAGAGATTGGCTTTTCAATTAGTTTACGTTGCATTGGTGGTGGCGCATCGCGATAAACAGGATACCAAGCACTTGGTTCCTGACTTTGCGTACCATCGAAAGGACGTCCAAGCCCGTCAAGCGTTGTACCTAACAGGTGGTCGCCAACACCCACTTCGTGCATTTTGCCCATTGGGCTTACTTCTGTATTTGAGGAAATCCCAAACATATTTCCTAACGGGGTGAGCAAAGCGTGATGCTGCTGGAAGCCAACCACTTCCGCTAACAAAGACAGAGTTTGATCGGGATTGCGCAACTCACACAGTTCACCTACACGAACGCCAGGGACGACAGCTTTGATAATGGTGCCGGTGACTTGTGTAACGCGCCCGCGAATTTGGATCAAACGCGTGTGTTTAATCGCAGATTGTTGGATATCAGTGATGTATGAGAAATCGTTCAAGGTAAAAATATGCGCAATGATTGATGCTGAGAGGATAGAAAGTATAAGAATCAATTTATAGTGAATATCAGTCGGGAGTTTTTAGAAAACTGAAAGCGCACTAAAAAAACACGTCTGATTTTGACAGCTTCAACAAAGCGCACTTTCTATAATTCGCCTGTATTGTGCGGAAGGAGTGCAAGTGAATGAGTATTATCAACAATCATATCGCAACAAATCCAAAGTTTGATGCGTCTATCCAAAACGGGTTGGAATCGTCTCGCCCCGACGTTTCACAAAAAGGCAATTATCGCGGTGAAACCGTCCGTGTTCACAATGCTACACAATCACTTTTTGATGCGATGGAAGAACTCACTTCACTCGGTTCCGAAAAAGCAGAGAAAGATCTGACTAAGCGCAAAGTGAAAGACAGTGGTGTTCGAGTTAATGAAGCACATGAACTCGTTTCGGACTATTTAAGAAAAGTCCCTGATCTTGAAAAGAATCAAAAGATCAAAGATTTGGCTACAAAAATGGCGGGAGGAAATATCTCGACCATCGCGCAATTACAAGCCTACTTGAATGGGTTTTCCGAGGAGAAAAGCCATCAATACCTCGCGCTAAAAGCCGTTAAAAAGTTTTTGAGTGCGAGTCCAGAAAGTAAACACCTACTAGCGCTGATTGACCAAGCACTTCTAAGAATCGAGCAAAACCCAGATACATGGTCTCAAATTGATACGGAAATCCGTGTCTCAAATTTTGCTGATGAATATAGCCAAGAGCAAGAGTTTAGCTCTTTGCATCAGCTGCGCGGCTTCTACCGCGATACCGTTCATAGTTATCAAGGGCTCGGCGCTGCTTATCAAGATGTGGTGGCGCGCTTTGGTGAGCAGGAGGTATCGACCGCTGTTGACTTTATGCTGCAAGGCATGAGTGCAGATCTTAGTGTTCAAGGTAGCAGTATCGATTCGGTTAAGTTGCAGTGGTTGATGTCCGATATGCAAAAACTCAAAACTCTAAATACGTTGCAAGATCGTGTGAGTCAGCTGTTCCAAATGTTTAAACCGGAAAGGACGAATTATGGCTTATCAAGTTTCTAATTTGATGGCTGATGTGATTGCGTTGGTAGAGCAGCGATGGGTAAGCAGTGATGAGATATGGAAAGTCGCCAACGCAATGGAATTGACGGCGGTAGAACAAAAAATCGATTTTTTTCGAGAGTTCCATAAGTTAGTTCGCGCAATCCCAATTGACGTATTCGCCGATGAAGAACAACGACAGAATTTAATCCAAGCGGTACAAAAGGCGCTAGACGAAGCCATTGATATAGAAGAAGAGGAAGCGTGGGAAGATGAGTTGGATTGATGCATCCGTCGATGAATTTTGCCGAGGAATGGGGCTCGATGCCGTCGATTTCTCATCAGCTGGACGGGTGCAGCTGGATTTTGAGCAAAGTGGTACGCTGCATATTGAGCGACAGGGTGAGCAGTTATTCTTGATGTTGTCTCGAGCGTTATCTTGGCATCAAACCAGTGACATTATTCAAAGTGCACTGTGTTTGTGTCATGCCGATCAAGGCTGGCCTTTCGAAATTAAAACCGGCTTGTTAGATGAACAAACTCTGGTTTTTTCAGCAAGGCTAAAAGGAGAAGAAGTAACACTTCCGACCTTAGAGCAAGCGTTTACGCTTTTGGCTCGTCTACATAACGATGTGGCAGGCTCATGACTCGAGTCAGCACTTTAAACGTAGGCATCGAAGCCTTTACGCATGTTACTCATAGTGAAGTTAAGGCCGATTTCCCAGAGCGATTTCAATTGCTTCCTGATGGTCAGGCGGTCGCTACACATTTAGAGAAGCTCTATGACCTCCGGCCTTCAGACCAATATCTCATCGCGTTAACTAAGCCCAAGCTGCTGCACTCAGAGTTGTTGCGTCCAGAAAAATACCGTCAACAATTTGATGAAACGTTGGCTCAGCTGCAAGTTCTTGCACAGGACTCAGGCTCCGCTTCTTTTATCAAAGCATCTGAAACGCTACAAAGTACACAACTTGATCAGCGTTACCTCACTATGGCGCTCAATCTCCTTATCCAGGTCTAACCAACATGTTGAGATCCAAAGACATTGAACTCTTACTTGTTCACGCTGCGCTACAAGTTCAATACCAAAAGCCAGAGCATGCCATTTCTATTCTCGATGCGGTTCTAGAAATAGAACCGCAGCACAAAGAGGCGATGCAAACACTTGCTGTGGCGTGTTTACAAAGTGGTCGATATACCCGGGCGATTGAGGTGTGTGAGCACTTATTAAAATCCGACCTTCATCCTGACTCGGCAGGACTCTGGTTTTGTTTAAGCCAAGCGCGTTGGAAACAAAATGACGTCGATGGCGCCCGTCAAGCGCACCGACGCTATCTGCAATCTTTAAATAGTGAATCACATGAATAAGTTGATCGATATTCTAAACAAAGTAGGGCAACGCAAAGACATCATGCTTGCGGTGATGTTACTCGCGATCGTCTTTATGATGATATTGCCACTTCCTACCGCACTGGTGGATGTGCTGATTGGCACCAACATGAGCATTGCGGTGGTGCTGCTTATGTTAGCGATTTACATCACCACGCCACTTGAGTTCTCTGCATTTCCTGCGGTGCTATTGATCACGACATTGTTTCGTCTGTCTTTATCTATCACGACAACCCGCTTGATCTTGCTACAAGGCGATGCTGGTCAAATCGTTTATACATTCGGTAACTTCGTTGTGGGCGGTAACTTAGTGGTCGGTATTGTTGTGTTCCTGATCATTACCATTGTTCAGTTTATGGTGATCACTAAAGGCTCAGAAAGGGTAGCAGAAGTTAGTGCGCGATTCTCACTCGATGCGATGCCTGGTAAGCAGATGAGTATTGACGGTGACATGCGTGCCGGAGTAATTGACGTACACGAAGCTAGGCACCGACGATCACTGATTGAAAAAGAAAGCCAAATGTATGGCTCGATGGATGGCGCGATGAAGTTCGTTAAAGGCGACTCCATTGCGGGTCTGGTCATCATTGTGGTCAACATCTTAGGTGGCGTCACGATCGGGGTAACGCAAAAAGGCATGAGTGCTTCTGAAGCACTTGAATTGTTTGCGATTTTGACCGTTGGTGATGGTTTGGTATCGCAGATCCCGGCACTCTTTATCGCGATTACCGCCGGTATTATCGTGACGCGTGTTTCTCATGAAGACTCTTCTGATCTTGGATCGGATATTGGTGGGCAGGTGATTGCTCAGCCACGAGCACTTCTTATTGGTGGTGTGCTTTTGGTGCTGTTCGCACTCATCCCTGGGTTTCCAAAAATCACTTTTCTGGTCTTGGCCGCCGTGGTTGGTGGTGGTGGTTTCTTCCTTTTCTATCAACAGAAAAAACAAGCGGAATCAGATAGCACCGACTTATCAAGCTTTGTTTCGCAAGGGGCCGGTTCGCCAGCAGCGAAGCCAAGCAAACCTACGCCTTCTCGAAACAGTAAAGGTAAGTTAGGTGAGCAAGAAGAGTTCGCCATGACGGTCCCGCTGTTGATTGATCTTGACGCGAGCCTTCAGGAAAGCTTGGAAGCGGTCGCATTAAATGAAGAGCTAGCAAGGGTGAGGCGCGCACTATATCTCGACCTCGGCGTGCCTTTCCCGGGTATCCACCTGCGTTTTAACGAGGGGATGCAAAATGGCGAATATTTAATTCAGTTACAAGAAGTTCCGGTTGCACGAGGACGAATTGTAAAAGACCAACTCTTGGTGACAGAAGGGAATGAGCAGATCGACTTATTAGGCGTGCCTTATGAGCAAGATGAAGATTTTCTACCCGGTATTTCTAGCATTTGGGTGGCACAGAGTTATGAGCAAAAACTCGTAGCCAGTCATGTCGGTTTTCTCACACCCGACAGGATTTTAACGTACCACTTGTCTCATGTTCTCAAGGAGTACGCACAAGACTTTATTGGTATTCAGGAGACGCGTTATCTGTTGGAGCAGATGGAAGGCAGTTATTCGGAGCTAGTCAAAGAGGCCCAGCGTATTGTTCCGTTGCAAAAAATGACGGAAATCTTGCAACGCTTGGTTTCTGAAGACATTTCTATCCGAAACCTTCGCGTGATCTTGGAAGCGATGGTTGAGTGGGGCCAAAAAGAGAAAGATGTTGTACAGCTGACGGAGTACATTCGTTCCAGCTTAAAACGTTACATTTGCTACAAATACGCGAGCGGACAAAACATGTTGCCCGCTTACTTATTGGATCAAAGTCTCGAAGACACAATACGCAGCGGTATTCGTCAAACCTCAGCAGGGAGTTACTTGGCGTTAGACCCGTCAGTAACGCAACAATTTGTCAGTGATGTGAAACAGACCATTGGTGACTTAAGCCGCATGCCGAATAAACCTGTGCTAGTTGTGTCTATGGATGTACGCCGATATGTGCGAAAGCTTATTGAATCGGAATACTACGATCTGCCTGTTTTGTCATTTCAAGAACTAACCCAGCAAATCAATATTCAGCCACTTGGAAGGGTGGGGATGTAATGAAAACAAAACTAATACTCTCGCTGGCGCAAGCGGGGATCGAAGTGACGCCATACTTTTGGCAACAAAGTGAAATTCAACTTGGTTATCGAATTGAAGTTGAAGGCTTAGAGCTCGTTTTTCGGGTGGAGGACGGTGAAATCATCATCGTTCTTCTGAAACGCGTTCGTCCAAAATTGGGGTTGAGTAACCCCTTTGCCGGCTTATTTCTCTTGGCTGAACATGCCATTCAACTTTATCCCTCCGATTGGGTCATTCGCGGCAACGTCGATGTGTTACGTGGTAGCAACATGAGCAGCCAGCGATTGGCACAGTTCTATCTAAAAGCATGCGGTGCAAGCCATGATGAGCTAGAAGACTGGTACTGTTTACGCCTAGCAGATTATAGACCTTTGAAAAAGTTGAAAAAGTTGAAAAAGTTGAAAAAGTAAAAACTCACGACTGTTACTGACAGCACCGATGAGATGACCCGCTTTAAGATAGGAATCAAGATGAAGCAACCGTTTACCGATGCGATTGAGAACGCTGAGCTTGCCATTAGAAAAGCTGAAGACAGAACCGATATTTTTAATGAGCTATTGGAAGGCTTAGGTGTTGGTCCTGTTGCGGGGGATGTATTACTTGGCGGCATAAAAGCGCCAGTAGATACCATGAAACGTGCAGAGCAAGAGCTAATAGACGAAGTCCAGCGCCGCCGGCAACAACAAACTCAGCTACAAGGTACGTCAGGTAAACGCAGAAAGCGTCCCACAGTGATGCGCGGCATGATGATTTAGAGGTTTGGAAATGACGAATATGAAAACGACTGGCTCTACGACAGGAGCAACAGACACAGCTGCGAGTAGTGCACCATTACCCACTTTCCAACAAAACTTGATAGAGGTATTTACCCCTGTACTGGGTGAAGCAGAGACTCAGCAACTTGCCTCGATAATCTCTTCATTGCCAACTATCTCGGGACAAACGGAATCACAAAGCATCGCGCTTTATGTTGATACGCTTGAAAACCTAAAAGCGAAAAATAACGCGTTTGCTGGTATATCATTTACCGACACCGCATCTGTTTGGCTAAAGTCGCTACAAAGTGCTAACTCAGATGGTGAATTAACCGCAGCCGAGTTTAATGCTCAAACAAACCAAACGCTATCAAATCAGTTTCAGTCTTGGTTTAGTAAGTTACTGACGGAAAACGTAGATAGCTCGTTATCTACTGAGTTTGTTAGTCAATTTAATCTGGGCACTCAGAGTAACCAAGCGGAGCAGATCGCCAACCTCTCCGAGACAGGTCTGGCTAATGCCACCAAAGAGATTTCTCTTTTTGTTGCAGAGCTTGCTAATCAAATGGGCTCCCGTGAAGTGAGAGATGCTTCTATTTCTTTTCTTCGCAATGCCTTTAGTAGCTTAGGTTCCGTTAATCTCGCGCAACTGAAGAGCTCGGATTTTCTGTTGACTAAAGAGAGTTTCGCTCTTCAAGTCTCAGCTCAATTAAAAAGTAGTTTTCAAGGCATCGGTATTACTTTAAGCACCGATGACGCAAGTGCGCTAGCTAGCAGAATTACCTGGACTCCTGGTATTTCTAAACAGCAGCTTAAAGAAGCGTTAGATGAAATGGCCGCTCAAGTGAAAGGCCAATATAGCGCAGCTTATGGTGAGGCGAGTGGAACGAATAATCTAAAAGCAGCACTTAATACTGTCATTGGTGGAACTGAGCCTTTGACCCTTTCTAGTCTGTTCGCCAACTTCGCGGTGAGTTTAACAAATATAGAAATCGACGACTTTTACCAGGACAGCGCGATAGCCGATGTCCAAAAGACACAAATAACGGCAGCTCAAGTTAATTTGATCAAAGAAAACACCGAACGAGATATCCGATTACAGTTTGAAAAAATAGTAAAAGGTGAATCTACCGGGGCTTCATTTACTGAGCGATACGAGGCATTGCGCAAGAACTTAGGGGCATTGAAAGAGCGTCTACTCAATATCACCGATAAAGAGAAAGCGGATCGCGAGGTGAGAGCAGAGCACTCTCTAACGGCTCGTGATTTGTTGGCCGTTGTTGAGTCCAGCATTGGAGACCGTTTTGATGAGCAAGTGCTGCTTGCACTAAATGAGCGTCGTGTTAACCGTTTAGAGAAACGTAATGACCAGAAAGAGGCATTAGAGGATCTCACAATACAGCTTAAAGTTTTTGGTGTTGTGCAATCAAAAATTCACTCTACGCAAAGTGTTGATGGGGTTTATAAACCGGGATATCCAGAAAGTAACTTCAAAGCGAGTGACTTTAACTACAGCAATCAAACGGATTTTGAAGCTTCACCTGAGTACAAGTATTTGACGGATAATAAGATAACAAACCATCGAGACTTCCTTCAAACACAAGGTATTACTATCGGTGATGGTGCGTCGTACCAAGACGAAGAGAAGTCGAAAAAACTGTCTAATTTTTCTAGTTCTGTCAGTGCTAAATCCAAGTTGCTTAACGATGAAGTGCAAATCAAAACCACTGAGCTGAACGACACCAGTTCTCAATACAACTCGACCGTTGAAGCGATGAACAAGTTTGTTCAGAAGTACCACAGTATTTTACAAGAAATCCTACGAGCCATTTAAGGATAACCAACCATGACTAAAACAAACGCGACCGATCCATCCCAAATGCAAGCAGAAGAGCTGCTGTCTTTTCTGGAAGAGGGAGGCACGCTAAAAATGTTGCACGATGTGTCTCAGGACACCATCGAACACATTTATGCCGTAGGTTACAACTTTTTCCAATCGGGAAAGATTGAGCAAGCAGCGAAAGTATTTCAATTACTCAGCATGCTTGATCATTATCAGGCGCGATTTTTCATTGGCCTTGGCGCGGCTCGTCAGGAGTTGGGTGAGTATCTGCAGGCAATAGACGCCTACAGCTACGCAGCGCTAGTGGACGTAAATGATCCACGCCCACCTTTTCACTCTGCTGAATGTCACCTTAAACTGGAACAACTGACAGAAGCAGAGAGTGGGTTTTACAGCGCGAAGGAGATGTCTGCCGGAAAATCACAATATGCAGATTTGCATGAGCGTGCAGGCATCATGTTAGAAGCGGTGAGAAATAAAAAGGAGTAATTAGACTATGAGTTCTATTGCACTTGACCGCATCCAGACACAGGTTTATAGCCCTGAATCTGGCCAAGCCACGTTAGATAACGTGCAGAAAACGGCGTCTACAGCGACGCCTTCTGTGACGGTAGAAAACGTGAAGAGTAAAGATGCAGATGTACTGAACACCGGAAAAGTAAAAGTTCAGTTAGATGCACCTAACGCAGCTGTTAGTGACAAAGTGAATGATTTGACGCTAAAAGCCATGGCACAGCTGCAAAAGATCGTCGATACCATTGCAAAATCTCTCCATGCAGTTGCAGACCAAACAGGTTCGATTGCCGTCAAAATCATCGCAGGATCTGCTGATGATTTTGAAGTAGAGCTTGCTGCTATCACGGATAAACTGAAAAGTGCTCAAAACGAGCTGAAAATTCAGGAAGTGAAGGTCGCAAAAGCTAAGCACGAAAAAGAGATGGTGGAAAACCAAGACAAAATCAAAGAATCGGAAGCCGCTGCAAAAGAAGCCCAAAAATCAGGCTTAGCAGCGAAGATCTTTGGTTGGATCAGTGCGGTGGTTTCTATTGTTGTTGGTGCCGTAATGGTGGCAACGGGTGTTGGTGCAGCGGCCGGTGCACTTATGATCGCTGGTGGCGTCATGGGAGCAGTGAGCATGGCGTTGCAAGAGCCAGCCGTTCAAGATGCGCTAAAAGAAGCGGGCGTAAATGTCGATGTGCTAAACAAAGTCGTAATGGCATTAGAAATCGCCGTCGCGGTTATCGGAGCTGTTGTGACATTTGGTGGTGCAGCAGCTGGCGGTATCGCGAAACTTGCAGCGAAAGGTGCTGGTAAGGTAGCTCAAAAGGTCACGGAAATCGCTACGAAAGCCGCTGCAAACATGGCTAAAGTGGCGGATATGGGCACAAAAGCTGCGACAACAACAGCGAAAGCGATTCGTTATGGCGCAGAAACCGTCGATCTTGCCGTCAATGTGGGTAAAGGCGCAACGGACAGTGTCCACGCTGCTAACAATGCTCACGTGACAGAGATTCAGGCTGATATCACAGACCTTCGAGCCAAAATGACGTTAAGCCAGGCTGTCATTGATAAGCTCAAAGAAGAGATTGGTAAGTTGATGGAAGACTTCCAAGAGTTGATGAGCCTCATCATGCAAATGATTCAAGCGAAAAGTGAAACTATGCAAACGGTGTTAAGCCGTCCTGCAACGGTATAAGGAGTTTATTATGCTAGATAAAGTAGGCGGAACGGGTCGTGGTGAACTATACGGTTTAGGCGATACCATAAAAACCAACAAAGCAGAAAAAGCGCCGGAAACAAAGCTTGAAGCGGGCGCCGTTAAAAGCCAGAGTGAGTCAGGTGTTTCTGGTGCAGCACGCTACCAGTTAGAGACACCTAAAGCTCCTACAGTGAGTAACCAAGCTCAGGTTGTTGCAAACCTAATGAGCGCTCTTGCACCGACGGTGAGCTCATTAATGAGCACAACGATGAAAGCGCTTAACGGTGAGGAGGTGATCAAGTTACCATCAGATGCGGTATCACAATCGTTGACGCTATTAACATTGTTGTATCAAGTATCAAAGCTGAGCCGTGAGCAGCAAGTGCTACAACGTGAAATTGCTGTTGAAGCAAACGTCGCGAGTTTAGAAAGCCAAGCGGCAGAACTCAACAACTCGGCAAGCGCAATGATCGCGATGGCAGTCGTTTCGGGTGTATTAGCGGGTGCTACCGCAATTATTGGTGCCCTTGGTTCTTTCAAAGCAGGGAAAGAAATCAAGAATGAAATGGCGAGCAATAATGTACTGAAAACGCAAAAAGCTGGCTTCGATCAAGCAGAAGAGTTATTAAATAACAATAGCTTGTCTAAAACGCAGCAAGATCAGGTTAAGCGTGCGCACTCACTAGCGAAAGACAATATCGCAGACACGACAGCGCAGCTGACAAGTGGTGGCCGTAAGTTCGATAAGTTGATGAGCTCAAACCAAGCAAAGAACGCGATTCTTCAAGCTTTGGGCCAGATGGCAAACTCAGCATCGAATGTAGAGCAAACCAAAGCGCAAGCGCGCAGCAAAGATGATGAAGTACAAGCGACTCGCGCACAAGCAGCCAAACAGAAAGCCGATGAAAACATTGGTTTCCAAGAAGGTTTATTGAAAGAGCTACGTGACTTGTTCCGATCTATCTCAGATAGCCAGAACCAAGCGTGGCGAGCGTCAGTCCCAACGGTGTAACCATCCGTTTCACTAACTACAAAGCGTTGTTTATACAACGCTTTTTTTATGGGATTCAAGTCTAAATGCTATTTATCAGTAGGTTAAGTTGATAAAAAAGTATATATCTATAAATCAACCTCCAAGGATGAGAACTCAAACGTTATCAAATTGTTAACGGTTGCTATACTTAAACGGTCATCAACACAGGTAAAAGGGATGTTCAATGTTTAAGTTTAAGCAAATCGCACTTGCTGCTTCTTTAGCGGCACTCACAACAGGCTTTTCTGCGTCTGCGGAGGAAACGTTTGTCACGATTGGTACCGGTGGCGTAACAGGGGTTTATTATCCGACTGGTGGCGCTATTTGTCGCTTGGTTAACAAATCGCGAGAAGATCACGGTATCCGTTGTTCGGTAGAAAGTACTGGGGGATCGATTTATAACATCAACACTATTCGTGCTGGTGAATTGGACCTCGGTATCGCGCAATCAGACTGGCAGTATCATGCTTACAAAGGAACCAGTAAGTTTGAAGAAAGCGGGCCTTTTAAAGAGCTACGCGCCGTATTCTCCGTTCATCCAGAACCGTTTACTGTCGTTGCACGTAAAGACGCGAACATCAAAACTTTTGATGATTTGAAAGGTAAGCGCGTTAACATTGGTAATCCTGGTTCTGGTCAGCGAGGTACTATGGAAGTGCTAATGAACCAGTATGGTTGGAATAACGACGACTTTAAGCTTGTCTCTGAGTTAAAAGCAGCAGAGCAATCAAAAGCACTTTGTGATAACAAAATTGATGCGATGATTTATACCGTTGGTCACCCAAGTGGAGCGATTAAAGAAGCCACTACGTCGTGTGATAGTAATATCGTAACGGTAGCTGGACCTAATGTAGAAAAACTGGTTGCAGACAACAGCTTCTATCGTGTCGCAAATGTCCCGGGTGGTATGTATCGTGGCACAGATAGTGATGTTCAAACCTTTGGTGTGGGCGCGACGTTCGTTTCTTCTACTGCGGTACCAGAAGATGTGGTTTATAACGTGGTTAAAGCGGTATTTGAAAACTTCGATGATTTCCGCCGTCTCCACCCAGCGTTTGCAAACTTGAAGAAAGAGGAAATGGTAAAAGACGGTTTATCTGCGCCTCTTCACCCAGGTGCGCTCAAATACTACAAAGAAGTAGGGCTGATTAAGTAAGCGTTACCTTCTCTTATTATTGATGTAAAACGCCATCTTTCTCGATCAATGCCACTCGTTTAACTGCGAGTGGCATATTTCTATCTCTCGTCATCCTGTACAGCGACGAAGGAGCGTGATACAGGATCTTCCATCCGAGCACTTTGTGATCAAAATGGTTTCATTAGCCGCTCAGTGTAGTGCTATTAGATTCCTAACCTCGCTGGAGTGACACAAAAAATCGTTAAGCTATCTGCATTAATCTTTCGCGCTGGTGTTTTTGTAGGATTGTTATCCACTTGTACAAGTTTTGCTTAAACATAAACATCAATGAAAAAGTAGATAGTGATGAGAATAGAAGAAAGAGCAACAAACCCTTTAACATGATTGGGATTCAGTTGACGAGAGACGCGAGCTGCAAGATACCCACCTACCAACGTACCGACCAAAACAACACTACCTGTGTGCCAGTCAATGGAGCCATTGGCAACAAAAATCACGATAGCAATGAGTGAAACACACGTAGATACGAGCAATTTCAAACCGTTCATTAAATTAATGTCTTGGTGGCCCGCTACTACCAGATAGCTCAGAACAATAACCCCTAAACCTGCGTTGAAAAAACCACCGTAAGCAGAGACACCAACAAGTAGTAAACCCAACGCGATTGCTCCGAGTATGCCAGCATGTTTGTGCTCTTTCGTGACAGTTTTGATTAGCATTGTTAAACGAGAACCGGTGAGAAAAAGCACGGTGGCAAATAAGAGTAACCAAGGGATGGCTTCCATAAATAGCGACTCTGGCGTGTTGAGCAACAGATATGCTCCGACAGCGCCGCCGACTAAACTGAATGAGACTGTGAACAGCAGTTCATGCTTGTTCTTCATGATCTCTTCTCTGAACCCGACGGCTCCACTAATGTAACCCGCACATGAAGCATATGTGTTTGTTGCGTTAGCCATAATAGGAGGAACACCAACTGCCAATAGAGCCGGAAAAGTAATAAAGCTTCCGCCTCCCGCTATGGAGTTAATGATCCCACCAATTACGCCAGCAAAGAATAAAAGTGCGAGTTCTAAAAGCATAAACAATCCTTGTTATGTTCTTTTTCATTGTTAGAGCTTCAGATGATCTAACCTACATGCTCTAATGTTCTGATATGAGGTTTACTTTACCCGCTCTAAAACAAAATTGTTCAGTTCTGTAACGTTTTTGATGACATGAACGGCTTTAGTTTGAGAGTACCCTTCGAGGCGATACATAAAGTCATCATTCCAGAATGCGGGGCATTGCTGAAGAACTTTGCAGCTTTGTAACGTTCCTTTCAGTACCGAACTACCATCAGGCCAACCTTCAGGTTTTATGAATAGTCCTTTAAGGAGACGTTTCGTCACAAACCAATAGCTTACGGAGTATGGTAGATCAATATAAATGAGAGTATCGGCTGCATCTAAACGAGCGTTGAAAGAGCTGATCGGTCCAAGGCCATCTATAATCCAACGATCTGAGCTTAGTATATTGCTATGGGCTTCATCAAAAACGTTACGCTCAACGGGATCACCGTTTGGTTTATATACTATTGAATCTAATTGATGAAGAGGAAGACCGGTAGCAGACGCGATTGCTTTACTTACCGTCGATTTTCCACTGCCGGGTTTACCAAAAACTGCTATTTTTTGCATTGTGACCGCCTCCAAGAGAGCTTTTCCCATACGGTAGAGACAGAAAACCCACCGCTATGGGTGGGTTCGATAAATACTGAGCGCATCAAAAAATCCCACCATTCCTATGGAATGATGATAATTCGTTGGTTAAGTTGCGCTAAGTGTGTGTTCATACAATCACCTTCATATAACGACAGTGATTTGTCAATACCATCTGCACAATAAGCGAACGATTTGGAGGGCGGAAGATAAAGCCATCACGATGGATGGCTTTATCTAGGTTGAAAGAGACAGCGATTACTGCTCAACGCTGACTGGCTGTGCTTTAAACTTTTGAATCAGCTTTACGATTAGTGGACTTGCCAATACCAATACAGCTAAAACAGTAAAGGTAAGGGTAATAGGACGCTCCCATAGGAAACTCAGTTCTCCATCTGAAATCATTAATGCGCGGCGTAAGTTCTCTTCCATTAATCCTCCAAGGATGAAGCCCAGCAATAAAGGTGCGAGCGGGAAGTTAGCGAGCCGAAGTGCAATGGCAGCCATAGCCACAATCAGCATCACGAACACATCCATAGTGTTAAAAGAGACCAAATAAACCCCGGTGATTGAGAAGAATAAAATCATCGGTAGAAGCACCGTTCTCGGAACCGCCAAAAGCTTTGAAATGTACGGAATTAATGGTAAGTTCAGGATCACAAGTACGATGTTGCCGAAGTACATGGAAATGATCACTGACCAGAACACATCTGGGTGTTCAACAAATAGGCGAGGTCCAGGTTGAATACCATAAGCGATCAGCGCACCGAGCATTATTGCTGTTGTACCAGAGCCCGGAATACCAAGCGTTAATAGCGGTACAAATGAACCACTAGATGCTGCATTGTTCGCAGACTCTGGCGCAACCAAACCACGGATACTGCCTTTACCGAACTCATCCTTTTTCTCTTTAGGTGCGAGGTTGCGCTCCATACCATAGCTTAAAAAAGCAGCAATGGTTGCCCCTGCGCCAGGAAGAACGCCAGTGAAGAAACCTAATATTGAAGAGCGAATTGAAACAGGCGCAACATCTTTGATTTCTTCCTTGGTCACTTTCATTGAGCCAATGTTGCTCAGCTTTTCTTGTTCTTCATCGCTGGTGTCTTTTGATGGTTTAAGGATGCCCATCAGTGTCTCACCCAGTGCGAATGTCGCCATTGCAAGCAACAAGAAGCTAAAGCCATCCATTAAATCCGTTAAACCGAAGGTAAAGCGTTCAACGCCTACGCCTTTATCGATTCCAACTGTAGATAGCATCAAACCAAGAATGGTCATCATCCACGCTTTGATTACCTGACCTTTCCCCGCAAAAGCCGCGACTGCTGATAACCCAAGTAGCATCAACGCAAAATAGTCCGACGATTGGAAGCTAAGGGAGACGCTAGCCAATGCTGGTGCGGCAACAAGCAACATAATGGCAGATAGCGTACCGCCAGTGAAAGACGAATAAGCTGCCAAAGCTAATGCTTTACCTGCCTGGCCTTTTTGAGCCATTGGGTAGCCGTCGAATGCTGTGACCACGGTTGAAGAACAACCCGGCGCGTTAATTAAAATCGACGATGTAGAACCACCAAATACCGCACCGTAATAAACACCCGCCATTAAAATAAGGCCAGAGGAGGGCTCTAGGCCATAAGTAATTGGGATCATCAAAGCAATGGCTGAGATCGGCCCAAGTCCAGGTAACATGCCGATAAATGTACCGACGAAGCAACCAACGATCACCATCATAATGTTCATTGGCATTACTGCGGTGGATAAACCTTGTAGAATTCCATCTAACATAATTCAGTCCTTTCTTTGACTACCAGATGGTGAAAATCAAACCCGGTTCGAGATAGATGTCCAAACCTTGAGTGAGTAATAAGTAGAACGCGATCACGAATGGAAACGACGCGCCAAACAGAACGGGTTTACGTCTTTCCCCGAGCAGATAAAAGCCAGCCAATAAAAAGAAGCCAGTAGCTATCACAAAACCTAGATAAGTCAGGCCCACGCCGTAGAGCGCCATTAAAATTAAAAAGGCAATCAGTAACTTCCAATTGAAGGTCAGCACTGCGCCACTTTGTTTATCTGGTTGTCCTGTCACCAGCAATAGCAAAGAAAGGCCGACACCAACGTAAGTCAGGATGGTTGGCAGAGTACGTGCGGTGAATGGTTCATACTCATCACCTGGAAACAATGGAATCTGCGAGGTTTGATAACCGTAGCAAAGACAGAAAAGTAGAAAGATCATTGCGCCGACGCGGTCACGACAGAGCAAATACTCTTTGGTGAAAAAGTTGGTTGAACGAGGCATATTCAACTCCTAACAAAAGTAAAAAAGACCGCATATGGACGTTAATGAATAAACTAAACCATTAACAATTAAGCATTTCGCTGCTAGTCGAGCCGCTTTGGGTATATAAACAAAGGAGTGTGCATGCCGATTGTCGACAATGTCCATATGCGGTGAAACTTAGAGTGCAAATACAATGGGGAAATACCAACCTACGTTATTCATTGAGGTTGGTATCTGAGGGACCCCGATTCGACTGTTACTTCAGGAAGCCTAACTCGCGCATTAAGTCACCCATCTGTTGCTCTTGATCTTCAAGAAACGCGAAGAATGCTTTATCCGCTTTATAGTTGTCGATCCAACCATTGCGGTCTCGAACGACTTGCCATTCGTCGGTGTTATACATTTTAGTAAATGCGGCATTCCATTCATCTAGCTTTTCTTGGCTTGTGCCTGGTGCTGCAAAGAATCCACGCCAGTTAGCAAAGACAGTTTCATTACCATATTCGGTGAGAGTTGGAATGTTAGGCGCAGCTTCTAAACGTTTTGGTGCTGTAATCGCTAACACTTTCACTTGCCCAGACTTAGACATTTCGAGTACTTCACCTAGCCCTGTAGAGAGCAGTTGTGTTTCGCCTGAAAGTAGGGCTGCCATGGCTTTTCCACCTGCATCATAGGCAATGTAACGAACTTTACGCGCATCAAAACCTTCACCTTTGAAAGCTGCTGCTATAACCAAATGATCCATAGAACCACGAGCAGAGCCACCAGCAACCTTCACCTTACGTGGGTTTTCTTTAAAAGCTTTAACGACATCTTCCCAAGAGCTGTAAGGAGAATCGGCTGATGTAACAATGGCGCCATAATCGGCAACCGTTGCGGCAACAGGAGTCAAGTCGCGGAAAGATTGTGGGAAGATCCCACTGAGCGAGCGAACGACGATCGGTGTTGAGTTCACCATGAGTGTATCTTCTTGACGATCAGCCGTTTCAATCAAATGTGCGATTGCTTTGCCACCGCCACCACCAGATAGGTTTTGAAATGATACGGTTTCGATGATGTCTGACTTTATTAATACATCACCAGTACCTCGGGCGGTCATGTCCCAACCGCCACCGGCACCTCCAGGGATAAGAAAGTGCATTTTTTCAATATCTGCAGCAAGAGCGTTGAATGAAAATGAAGCTGCGATGATTGAAGCGGCGAGCGTTGGTTTGAGTACCTTTAACATGTTCACGTTCCTTATGTTGGCGACTCTATTTAGTTGAGCCTTATTGTTTTTGCTCAGTTGTCATGCCTTGTAAGCGTTAAAGCTGAACTTGGTGTAAAGGTTAATTAAGTGTTAAATATCTGTCTGTAAAAGAGATATAAAGAGAATATTGAGCATTTCGGTTATTTTGTTCATAAAGTTCACGGCGAGAAGTTGGTGTTAGGTCACGCGGCTTTACGCTTTGGTAGGCCATAATAAAATGACGGAAAATGAACGAGGAAAAGAGAATGAAAGGGACGTGTTTGTGCGGCGCAATTGAAGTCATCGCTGAGGTTAAAAATGAGGTTAGCCTGTGCCATTGCTCTATGTGTCGAAAATGGTCGAGTGGCGCACTTCATGCGGTGCATTGTGGGCCTAACGTAACGTTTAAGGGGGCCGAGCCAAAGCGTTATCAATCGTCTGACTGGGCGGTGAGAGGTTTTTGTGGCGAATGCGGCACAAACCTTTTCTATCATTTGTTGCCGACAGGTGAGTACATTCTTTCCGCTGGTTTGTTCGATAACCCAGATTTCAAACTCACTTTAGAGATTTTTACCGATGAAAAGCCAGCTTATTATGACCTCAATTCCGCTTCACAAAAGATGACTTCGCAACAAGTCTTTGATCAATTTGTACCTAAAGAATAGTTTTTTATCCGATTATTGTTCGACAGCTGAGCTTTTAGTTTTTAGATCATAAGCTTAAAGGTTTATAAGTTGTCGACAATATGAACTCACCATTCTTTATTTCTGCTAAAAAAGGCACTTAATGGGCATTTTAGGCCCATTTAAATTACGACCTTAGTCTAAATTGTCGACAATTAACTTGATTGTCGACACTTTGATCGACTACTTTATATTCAGGTTAAGAAATTGTAGACATTTCGATGTCGGTAACAAGAGTATCTGAATATGAACTCTGAGTTGAAAGCTCGTTATAAAGTGCTGGGTTCTGAGAAAGAACACACCAAATCCGAAACGCTGACCGAAACACTGATTGAAGTCATTGTTAATGGCGATGTGAAGCCTGGCCATAAGATATCAGAGCCTGAGCTAGCAAAGAAATATCAAGTCAGTCGTGGGCCTTTGCGTGAAGCATTGATGCGCTTAGAGGGGCTAGGGCTCATCGAGCGAATTCCTCATGTTGGGGCCAGAGTGACCACTTTTTCTCCGGAAAAGCTGATAGAACTTTATGCCGTTCGAGAAGCATTGGAAGGCATGGCGGCAAGGTTAGCTGCGCGACACATTACGCAAGAAGAGCTTTTAAGCTTGGAAATGCTATTGTCGACACATTCCAAGCATATAGACCAAATGGAAGGCGCGTCTTACTTCCATCAACATGGTGACTTTGATTTTCACTATCGCATCATCCAAGCGAGCAGAAACAGTAAGTTAATATCTCTGCTGTGTGATGAACTCTATCACTTATTACGGATGTATCGTTACCAGTCGCCACGTGCACAATCTCGCCCGAATGAGGCGCTCACCGAACACAAATTCATTTTGGAAGCCATTCGCAATCGCGATGAAGAGCTTGCAGAAATGTTGATGAGAAGACACATATCAGGAAGTCGAAAGCTCATCCAATCTCAAATTATACATACAGAAAGTTTAGACAAAGACTAGAAGGAATTCGTCATGAGCTTAACACCGGGAGCGAAATTCAGACTCGCCATTGAACAAAATAATCCACTACAAATTGTCGGCACTATAAACCCGTATTGCGCCATGATGGCAAAAAACTTGGGTCACCAAGCGATCTACTTGTCTGGTGGCGGTATCGCAAATGCGTCATACGGATTGCCGGATCTCGGTATCACAACATTAAACGACGTTTTGGTTGACGTTGACCGCATCACTAACGCATGTGATTTGCCTCTTTTGGTTGATATCGACACGGGTTTTGGCGGTGCATTTAACATTGCTCGCACGATCAAAGCGATGGAAAAAGCAGGCGCGGCAGCGGTGCACATGGAAGACCAAGTCGCACAGAAACGTTGTGGTCATCGTCCGAACAAAGCAATAGTCAGCCAGCAAGAGATGGTTGATCGTGTAAAAGCCGCGGTTGATGCACGCAATGATGAAAGTTTCGTGATTATGGCTCGTACTGACGCGTTAGCTGTTGAAGGCATGGACAGCGCAATCGAGCGCGCGATTGCGTGTGTGGAAGCTGGCGCAGACATGATCTTCCCCGAAGCGATGAACAAGCTGGACCAGTACCTTCAGTTTTCAAATGCGCTTGAGCAAGCGACCGGAAAGCACGTTCCTATTCTGGCTAATATTACAGAGTTTGGCGCGACACCGCTTTATGGCTGCGATGAGCTAGCGAAAGCAAAAGTGGACATGGTGCTTTATCCATTAAGTGCGTTCCGTGCCATGAACAAAGCTGCTGAAACGGTCTACAAACATTTGCTAGAAGTGGGTAATCAGGAAGCACTGGTTGATTCGATGCAAACACGTAAAGAGTTGTATCAGCACCTGAATTACCACGACTATGAAGACAAACTTGACCAGTTATTCTCTGAAGGGAAATAGCGGGGAAAAGCAAAAATAGACGGAAGCCCAAGAAAAAGATAATCGGAATTTATCTCATCTAATAACGTGAAATTCGTTTGGCTAAAAACACCCCAGAGAGGGAAAAGTCAGACAGAAAAGGAGTTCAAACAATGTCTCAAACTGCAGAAAAGAAAGCAGAATTAGGTGGCGCAGGCCTTCGTGGTCAAAGCGCAGGAAGCACAGCTTTATGTACTGTCGGAAAAACGGGAACTGGTCTAACTTATCGTGGATACGATATTACTGATCTTGCGAACAACGCACAGTTTGAAGAAGTGGCTCACCTTCTGTTACGCGGTCACTTACCGAATCAACAAGAACTTGATGCGTACAAGACACATCTACTCAGCCTTAGAGGTTTGCCAGCCGAGCTAAAACAAGCTTTAGAGTTGATTCCTGCAAGCGCACACCCAATGGACGTAATGCGCACGGGTTGTTCTGTATTGGGTAACCTAGAGCAGGAAATGAGCTTCGAGGAGCAACTGAAAGCAACCGAACGTATGCTTGCCTTGTTCCCTGCCATCATCTGTTACTGGTACCGCTTTAGTCATGATGGCGTGCGTATCAACACCGAGGATCAGACTGAAGATTGCATCGGTGGTTACTTTTTGCGATTACTTACAGACAAAGCGCCATCTGCGCTGCACAAACAAGTGATGCATTGCTCGCTTATTCTTTATGCTGAACATGAGTTTAATGCTTCTACATTCGCAGCACGCGTTTGTGCATCAACGTTGTCAGACATCCATTCTTGTATCACGGCAGCAATCGGTACGCTTCGTGGACCACTTCACGGAGGTGCGAACGAAGCGGCGATGGAAATGATTGAAGATTGGCAAACGCCCGACGAGGCGGAAGCGAACATCATGAAAATGCTAGCCAATAAAGACAAGATCATGGGCTTTGGTCATGCGATTTATCGTGAAAGTGACCCTCGCAACGCCTTAATAAAACGCTGGTCCAAAGAGTTATCGAAGCAAGTTGGTGATACACATCTATATGCGGTTTCTGAGCGTGTTGAATCAGTGATGAAGCGAGAGAAAGGTCTGTTCTGTAATGCGGACTTCTTCCATGCATCGGCTTACCACTTCATGGACATTCCAACCAAACTATTTACCCCAATCTTTGTGATGAGTCGTTTAACGGGCTGGGCTGCACACGTTTATGAACAGCGTGCCAATAACCGTATTATTCGCCCAAGTGCTGATTACACGGGCCCAGATCATCAAGAATGGGTGCCTATCGAGAATCGCTAGCGCGAAGGTCAACGAGGGCATTATATGCTTTGGTTGACCACCTCCTTCCTTTGTCATTCTCTCTAACAGAGGAAGGAGATCCTCTCATCACTGTGTTTCTGGAGCAATGGAAAACCTTGATGAAGGCAAGATGTAAAGACTGAATGGAAGCAAACCATGAACACAAATATTAATACTCAATATCGTAAGCCGCTTCCGGGAACTCAACTGGATTATTTTGATGCACGCGAAGCCGTCAATGCCATTTCTCCTGGAGCCTATGAAACACTCCCTTATACCTCTCGCGTGCTAGCTGAGCAACTGGTCCGTCGCTGTGACCCGAACACATTGACAGATAGCCTGAAACAGTTAATTGAACGCAAACGCGATCTTGATTTTCCTTGGTATCCAGCACGCGTTGTTTGTCATGACATTCTTGGTCAGACCGCTCTAGTCGATTTAGCGGGTCTACGCGATGCCATTTCAGATCAGGGCGGCGATCCTGCAAAAGTGAACCCAGTGGTTGAGACACAATTGATCGTTGACCACTCTTTAGCGGTTGAACATGCGGGCTTTGACCCTGATGCCTTCGACAAAAACCGCGCGATTGAAGAGCGCCGTAATGAAGACCGATTTCACTTTATCGAGTGGTGTAAAACAGCGTTTGAAAACGTCAGCGTGATTCCAGCTGGGAATGGCATCATGCACCAAATCAACTTGGAAAAAATGTCTCCTGTGGTACAAGCAAAGCAGGGCATTGCCTACCCTGACACCTGTGTGGGTACGGACAGTCACACGCCTCACGTAGACGCTCTTGGTGTTATTGCGATAGGTGTCGGTGGTCTGGAAGCAGAAACCGTCATGCTTGGCCGACCATCAATGATGCGTCTACCAGATATTGTCGGTGTCAAACTGACGGGTAAACGTCAACCGGGCATTACCGCAACGGATATTGTCCTCGCGATTACTGAGTTTCTTCGTAATGAGCGTGTGGTATCTTCATATCTTGAATTCTTCGGAGAAGGCGCACGTGATCTAACGATCGGAGACCGCGCAACGATTTCAAACATGACACCAGAATACGGCGCAACAGCTGGCATGTTTTATATTGATGAGCAGACCATCAATTACTTGAAACTAACTGGTCGAGATGAAGAACAAGTTGCTTTAGTAGAAAATTACGCAAAACAAACCGGTCTTTGGGCAGACGATCTTGATAGCGCAGTTTACGAGCGTGTACTTGAGTTCGATTTATCATCAGTTAGCCGTAACTTGGCTGGTCCGTCAAACCCTCATCGTCGTTTACCAACTTCTGAGTTGGCACAGCGCGGTATTTCTGGAGCGTGGGAAGAGAAAGAAGGCGAGTTGCCAGATGGTGCAGTGATCATCGCTGCTATTACCTCATGTACGAATACTAGTAACCCAAGAAACGTGGTTGCTGCTGGCCTTGTGGCGAAGAAAGCCAACGAACTTGGTCTTGTACGTAAACCTTGGGTGAAATCGTCTTTTGCTCCGGGTTCTAAAGTTGCACGCTTGTATCTGGAAGAAGCGGGCTTATTACCAGAGCTAGAGAAGCTTGGCTTTGGCATTGTTGGTTACGCATGTACAACTTGTAACGGTATGAGTGGTGCGCTGGATCCAAAAATCCAACAAGAGATCATCGACCGTGATTTATATGCAACAGCGGTGCTTTCTGGTAACCGTAACTTTGATGGTCGAATCCATCCGTACGCCAAACAAGCTTTCTTGGCTTCACCACCATTGGTTGTCGCTTATGCGCTAGCGGGTACCATTCGTTTTGATATCGAGCGCGATGCATTGGGCTCGGACCAACACGGCAAACCAATTTATCTCAATGATTTGTGGCCAAGCGATGAAGAGATCGATGCAGTTGTCGGTACTCATGTTAAACCTGAGCAGTTTAAGCAAGTTTACATTCAGATGTTTAAGCTGAATGATCAAGAGCAAAATCCCAACCCGCTGTACGACTGGCGTCCGATGAGTACCTATATCCGCCGACCACCGTACTGGGAAGGTGCGCTAGCGGGAGAAAGAACATTGTCTGGTATGCGTCCATTGGCGATTCTGGGCGACAACATCACCACTGATCACTTATCACCATCCAACGCGATTCTCGCAAGCAGCGCAGCAGGTGAATACTTAGCGAAAATGGGTGTGCCAGAAGAAGATTTCAACTCTTACGCGACTCACCGTGGTGACCACTTAACGGCGCAACGCGCGACCTTCGCTAACCCAAAGTTGTTCAATGAAATGGTGAAGGAAAACGGCGGAGTCGTGCAGGGATCTCTGGCGCGTGTAGAGCCAGAAGGGCAGGTGGTTCGTATGTGGGAAGCGATTGAAACCTACATGAATCGTAAACAACCATTGATCGTGGTGGCTGGCGCGGATTACGGTCAGGGGTCATCCCGTGACTGGGCAGCAAAAGGCGTTCGACTGGCAGGCGTAGAAGCCATTGTTGCTGAAGGATTTGAGCGTATTCACCGTACTAACTTGGTTGGCATGGGCGTACTACCACTGCAATTCAAGTCGGGCGTTAACCGCAATACGCTAGATCTGGATGGTACGGAACTTTACGACGTGGTTGGAGAAATCAAGCCGGGCGCTGATTTAGCGCTGGTTATCACACGCAGCAACGGCGATAAAGTCGATGTTCCGGTTACTTGTCGCTTAGATACCGCTGACGAAGTTCACGTGTACAACGCGGGCGGTGTTCTGCAGCGTTTCGCGCAAGATTTCTTGGCACAATAAGGAGTGCGTATGTCAAATAATACTCCGAATCAAACAAGCCAAATAAAAGTGCCCGCGACGTACATGCGTGGCGGCACGAGTAAAGGTGTCTTTTTCAACCTAGAGGATTTACCTCAAGAAGCGCAAGTGGCTGGAGCCGCACGTGACAAACTGTTGCTACGCGTTATTGGCAGCCCTGATCCTTACGCGAAGCAAATTGATGGCATGGGGGGCGCGACGTCAAGCACCAGTAAAACAGTGATTGTTTCGCGCAGCAGCAGAGCCGATCACGATGTTGACTACTTATTTGGTCAAGTGTCGATCGACAAACCATTCGTCGATTGGAGCGGTAACTGCGGCAACTTGTCTGCCGCTGTCGGTCCTTTCGCCATTCATGCTGGTCTGATCCCACAAGATCGCATTCCAGAAAATGGCATTGTGACGGTGCGTGTTTGGCAGGTGAACATCAGCAAAACCATCTTGATTCACGTGCCAATCGTCAATGGTTTCGTTCAAGAAACCGGCGAATTTGAGCTCGATGGCGTGACGTTTCCGGCCGCCGAGATTCAAGTCGATTTCGTTGACCCTTCTGATGGCGAAGGAAGTATGTTCCCTACGGGTAACTTAGTTGATGATTTAGTGGTGCCGGATGTGGGTACGTTCAACGCGACCTTTATTAACGCGGGCATACCAACCATTTTTATTGATGCTGAATCGATTGGATATCAGGGCACCGAGCTGCAAGACGATATCAACAACGATGACACAGCATTAGCAATGTTCGAATCCATCCGTGCATATGGCGCGTTAAAAATGGGCCTGATTTCTGATTTAGAAGAAGCTCAAACACGCCAACATACGCCGAAAATAGCGTTTGTTTCTAAACCGAAAAGTTACCTGTCTTCAAGTGGTAAAGCCGTTAATGAGTCGGATATTGATGTGCTCGTTCGCGCGCTGTCGATGGGCAAGCTACATCATGCAATGATGGGAACAGCAGCCGTTGCTATTGCTTCTGCTGCGTGTGTGCCCGGAACGTTAGTGAATTTAGCCGCTGGTGGCGGTGAAAAAGAGTCCGTGACTTTTGGCCACCCGTCAGGAACGTTAAAAGTTGGGGCACAAGCGAAGCAAACTGAGCAGGGCTGGGTGGTGCAAAAAGCCATTATGAGCCGAAGTGCGAGAATACTGATGGAGGGATTTGTGCGTGTACCCTTCTATGTCTTCGATTAAAAGAGACGATCTTTGGATTAAAAGAGCGATCTTTGAGTAGAACGAGAGCAATGTCAGGACATACTGGAGGAAGCAATATGTCTTCATACGAAAAAGAATACTTATGGGCGAAGAATGAACCGGAGAGTTTTTGGCGCGCTCAAGCGGAGAATATCGATTGGTTTGAATCTCCTAAAACTATCTTGAAATCTGATGAAAACGGCATAGAACGTTGGTTTCCAGATGGTGTAATGAATACGTGCTGGTTAGCATTAGATTACCATTGCGAGCAAGGACGCGGTGATAATACTGCACTCATTTATGACTCGCCAGTGACAGGTCGTAAAGCCACGTACACCTATAGCGACCTACGTGACCAAGTAGCAAAAATTGCTGGCATGCTGTCTGCTCAAGGTGTTGAAAAAGGCGACCGAGTCGTTATTTATATGCCGATGATCCCAGAAGCCGCAATGGCGATGCTTGCCTGCGCGCGTTTGGGGGCGATTCATTCCGTAGTATTCGGCGGTTTTGCTCCTAATGAGCTTGCTGTACGAATTGAAGATGCAGAGCCGAAAGTGATCATGACGGCGTCGTGCGGGATTGAGATCAACAAAGTCATTCCATACAAACCAATGGTAGACAAAGCCATTATGGACAGCCGTTGGAAGCCTGAGAAAGTGTTTGTTTTCCAACGTCCAGAGTGCGACGCTGAGCTAAACCAAGATAGAGACTTAGATTGGCAGCGAGAGTACAACCAAGCGCTGCCACATGGTTGTGTTCCGGTGTTAGCAACCGATCCGCTCTACATACTTTATACATCGGGTACGACAGGTAAGCCGAAAGGCGTTGTGCGTGATAACGGTGGCCATGCTGTCGCGATGAAGTACTCCATGAGCGCAATCTATAACATTCCTCAAGATGGCGTCTTTTGGGCGGCATCTGATGTGGGCTGGGTAGTAGGGCACTCTTACATTGTTTACGCTCCACTGATTCACGGTTGCACTACTATCCTATTCGAAGGCAAGCCTGTTCGAACACCGGATCCTGGCGCATTTTGGCGAGTGTGTGATGAATATAAAGTAGATGCGTTGTTCTCTGCACCAACGGCGTTTCGTGCGATTAAGAAAGAGGACCCGGAAGGCGAGCACTTAAAACAGTACGACTTGTCGAATCTGAAAACCATCTTTATGGCGGGAGAACGCCTCGACCCTCCGACACTGGAGTGGGTTCAGAGCAAAGCGGACAAGCCCGTTATTGACCACTGGTGGCAAACCGAGACGGGCTGGGCCATCTCGGGCAACCCGACAGGTGTCGAAATGATGCCAGTTAAAGCTGGTTCTTCGACGAAGCCCATTCCGGGTTATCAGGTCGAGATTCTGAATGAACTTGGAGAGGCTGTCGGGCCTAACCAACAAGGCTTTGTCGCATTAAAACGTCCGCTACCACCAAGTTGTCTGCCAACGGTTTGGCGTAATCATGACCGTTTTGAAACTGGTTATCTTAGCCAATTCCCAGGCTACTACGTGTCAGGTGATGGTGGATATCTGGATGAAGACGGTTACCTGTTTATTATGGGACGTATTGATGACGTGATTAATGTCGCTGGACACCGATTGTCGACAGGTGAAATGGAAGAAATAGTAGGAGGCCACCCAGCGATTGCAGAATGTGCGGTGGTTGGTATCCACGATGATCTAAAAGGTCAGCTTCCACTTGGTTTTGTGGTACTAAAAGACGGTGTTAAAGTGGATGAGCTAGACCTTGAGGGTGAGCTTGTTGGCAAAGTGCGTAGTGAGATAGGTGCAGTTGCTTGCTTCAAGCATGCGTTGGTTGTAGACCGTTTACCGAAAACACGTTCAGGTAAAATTTTGCGTCGAACTATACGTCAAATAGCTGATGGTGAAAAATACACCGTTCCGTCAACGATTGATGACCCAAGTAGCTTGAACGAAATTGAGCGAGTGCTACGACGCTGAGAAAAACTCAATTCTAACTAACCCCTGATCCTCGAACTCTGTTGGTTGGTTCTGCCTCTGTACGTTTATTAAGTGCAGGGGCCTTTTTGTTGTTCAAACAGTACAAACGTATCGTGAAAGCATTTGTGACTTGCCAATACGACGTTTTCCTCACAAACTACAGCCATTCCATTTTTAGTGACCCTTTGTATGACCACGTTTGCGATTAAACCTGCGTGTTTTAGCGACCTAGAGTTGCTCAACGATCTTATGTTCGAGCTTCATGATGAGCATCATCTTCAATCTCCTGAGCTTTTCAAAACGGCAGAGGAGATAGAACAAGAAAAAAGCATTGCTCGATATATTGACGACCCTGAGTGCCTTGTTTACGTAGCAAAACAAGGAGATGAAATTATTGGCTTTATCTCTGGTCACTTCTGTGAACTTATTTCTACCGTCAGCCAGCCAGTTATGATGGGAAGTGTGGATGAGCTCTATGTGCTGCCTGAATATCGAAAACAAGGTACGGCGCAGGCATTGATTAATAAAATTGAGTCAACGTTCTCTGATTACGGTGCAAAACAGATGTTTGTTGAAGTATGGCATTTTAACCAGGGCGCAATATCTTTGTATGAAAAACAAGGATTTGCACATCATATCCACTATTTAAGAAAACCGCTGAACGAATAATCGTATTTAACTTTAATATTGTGATTTAGGTTCTATCGAATTGAAATCATTCAGTTCGTCAATAGACTTTTCTCTATAAGTTGCTCGCAATGTTAACAAATTGATATGCACCCACATTGGTATCGGCGTTTTTGTCTGCTTGTTTATTAGTAGCACGAGGATCGTGCTTACAAAAACAAGAGGACAATATTTTGAAACTAACAAAATCGTTACTTGCTTTAGCCGTTTTGCCAATGTTCGCAAGTGCTGATGATTTGTCACAGACGCAAAATCATACTATCCAACCCCAGATCGTAGGCGGAGTAACTGCCGACCCACGTGACTGGAAATTCTACACCCAAATTGTTAGTCGTTATGGTAACCGATCATATTGTGGGGCCAGTTATATCGGGAATGGTTACGTCCTGACTGCTGCGCATTGTGTTGAGGGTGATTCTCCGAATCAGATAGCGGTTAAAATCGGTGGCGTTGTTTATAACGGTAGTGACGGTGTTCGTGCAAACGTCAGTGAGATCCATATGCACCCGGCATATCGCCGCGCGACGCTTTCTCACGACCTCGCGGTATTGAAGCTCGACTCTGTGCCTCAAGGTGTTTCTTCAGTTGAGATTGCGAATGGCAGTCTAACGCAATACGCGAGCATCGGAGATTGGCTTAGTGTTGCTGGCTTAGGGCGAACTTCTGAAGGAGGAAGCTCTCCGTCTCGATTGCAAGAGGTTGACGTCCCACTTGTGTCGGATATGACTTGCCGTCAAGCCGGTGGCAACTACACAACGGTTGGAGAAGTGTCATTCTGTGCGGGTATTCCTCAAGGTGGGATAGATTCTTGTCAGGGAGATAGTGGTGGTCCAATCGTCATTAATCGCAGTGGTGTAATTACTCAACTTGGTGTGGTCAGTTGGGGAATAGGTTGTGCTCGTCCTGGTATGTATGGGGTTTATAGCGATATCGCTGCTATGCGCAATTTTGTCGATGGTGTTATCGGAACAGCAACACCACCAAAAGAAAATGTTTCTGTTGGATACACCACCGAACAGACACTGGCATCATTTAATGTTGGGGAGTTACAGCAACATAGCTTTGTTATCCAGAATTCAGGGAGCACCACGTTCACTGTGGAAAATGTTCGCGCGTTTGCTTCGGGTGTTACCGATGCAGCTGTTATTGCCAATGATCAGTGCTCTCAGGCGACGTTAGCAATGAATGCAAGTTGTCGTGTTGATGTTGAATTTGGTGCTACTCAGAGCGGAGAAGCAAGAGTGGCTTTGAACTTCAACGTTGATAAGACCAGCACACAATACCAAGCGTTAGTATCCGCTCAAGCGAAAACGGTGACAACGCCTCCCACAGATAGCTGTACAACTGTATGGCAAGACAGCTTAGTGTATCTCAAAGGAGATACGGTTACTTGGAATGGTAAAGTTTGGCAAGCGCAGTGGTGGACTCAAGGTGATAATCCAGCAGACTCAGGGCCTTGGGGTGTTTGGCAAAAAGTAGGCGATGCGAATTGCACGTCTAACTAACTATCGGGCCAGTGAATTTGATTCGTTGACCATGAGATAAGATTCATTCTTGGTTTCAACGATCAGTACATAGTTATTATAACTAGGGTTTATTGTTTGCGAATAATAAGCCCTTTTTTATTGTGTCAACTATGAGAACCCACAAAATGTGTATGACTTTGTCCTGACGTTATCTTTATATAACTGGCAGAATTGCGATCAACATTTTATGTTTTGTCTGATCTTTGTCAGGTTTGCATTAAATTATTCTCCAGTGAGCGTTGAGATCGGGTTTTACGCGATCAACTCAGTTTGGCATAACTCGTTACTTAATTTTTGTCGAAAAAGATAAGATTAACTGCCATGATTCATTGGTTATCATTATGTTTATTTAAGGTCATATTTTGTGTTGAGACAGCTGTTATTACTCATCCTTTGTTTTATTTTGTTACCTGTTTCACCGATCTCTACGGCTAAAGCCACTGCGAGCGAAGTTAAAGGAGCGCTCTGTATTGTTCGCGCTGATGACAAGTTAGTGCTAGTTCATGAAGTATTAACGGATAAGATTTCTCTACCTGGCGGAACCATCATTGATGGTGAGTCTCCACAAGTTGCTGCTCAACGAGAAACGTGGGAAGAAACCGGTATAGTGGTTACGGTTGGAGAGGAGCTTGGCAGAACGGACACTGCGGTTTTTTACGACTGTATATCAGACTCTGACATTATCGCTTTTTCTATGAATAATTCTTTAGGTGGAAATGAACTGCCTATTTGGTTTGCCCCTCATTATGGAGTAGAAGTTGCTTCAGCGATGTTGCTTAGCCCATCTGAATTACCATCATCTTTATATCGTTATCCTGAGCAATGGCCACAAGCCACTCAGTTTTTTGATCAAGCTACCAAGCAATCAGTATCTTATGTGACTCAGTTGATCGAATCCGCGCCTTCATTTCGTCAGGTTGAATTGGCGTGGCTGATAGATTTACAGAGTTGGGTAGGGGCGTTGTCAGAAACGAGTTACGAGGTAGCTAGTCAGATCTCGAAACTCGTTATAGATCTGACAGAACCGACGGTACTACTCTTTCTATTTCCTTTAGCCATGATGCGCTTTGGTAGCCGGTTTGTGTACCGACTCTTTTTCGCAATTAGTGCAACGTCGCTTATGGTGCTTGTCGCTCAACAAGGCTTTTCGCTACCGCGCCCACATGTCTATATACCAATGATGGAGTTAACGCACAGCTTTGGCTTTAGTTTTCCTAGCTTGCCTATCGCTGTGTGGTTTTGTGTGCTGACGTTCTTGTTTCATAGAACCCAGTATTTTGGTTTGAATGGAACAACGGCAGTCTTCGTGTTCATCACTCTTACTGTGGTGTTAGGTAAGTTTTTCCTCGGCAGTGCCTTTATTTTAGATATGTTATTTGGCGCGCTGTTAGGCAGCTTGGTGGCTTGGCATGTTCTTCGACTGGAGACAAATCAAGATGTGAACGTTGATAAAGTTCTAAGCTCAAAAGGCGTCTGGTTCATTATGACTGCGGCAACATCGGTCATCTCTGTCATCTGGCCATTACCTGTGTTTGGTCGCTGGCTAGCAATTTTAATCACTGCATCAGCGTTGGTCATGACATTTAAAGAGTCGAAAGCACATTTAGATACTCGGCAGATGATCTTTGTAACGCTGGCATTGTTGCTTGTTGATCAACTCTATTTGTACTCGGCTAATATCGTATCGTTTAGCGGTTTGTGGTCATTAGTCTTGTCGACGTTACATTATCCATTATTAATGTTGTTATTTATGCTGCTTGCAAGGAAGCTGACTTGTGAAAACCAACCGAGCAAAACGTTGCTAGATTGATGGCTGTATTTGTTATCTATTAGTATTTGAGTAAAAACAAAGCCTTGCATTACAGCAAGGCTTTTACACGTTTAGTCTACGAACAACGCCGCTTGCCTATCTTGGACGGTTAGGGGTGTTAAACGTAAGAAGCTTAACGCAACAGACATGGCGGAAAGGGCTATGCATTGAGCACGAACTTTTCTATAGCTTTAGCGACACCGTGCTCATCATTACTTGCCGTAATGTAGTCAGCGATTTGCTTGGTTTCTTCCATTGCATTTGCCATCGCGATACCAAGGCCAGCGTATTTCAGCATGTGGTGGTCATTTTCTGCGTCACCCATACAGATAACTTCTTCCGGTTTAATTCCCAGATACTCGGCAATTGCGGCAACACCAATACCTTTGTTGCTCGCAGGGTTAAGAAACTCAAGGAAAAACGGAGCGCTTTGAACAACCGTAAACGCTTCGCGCATTTCAGCTGGCAGTGCTGCTATAACTTCTGTTAGTTTGCTTGGCTCTGCAACCATCATAGCTTTGATGATTGGATGATCGTCTTCTAGTGATTCGAAGTTCATCTCGGTGACATTTAAGCCATTTATCTTTGCTTCAATATCGGTGTAAGGGTTGTGTTCGTTGGTGATTAAACCATGAACTTGACTAAAAGCATGGACGTACGCACCTAGCTCTTCGGCTTTTCGCGCCACCAATTTTGCAGCTTTACCATCTATGATTTGCTGGTGGATGATGTCGTTTGTGCCTACGTTCTTGACCATCGAACCGTTGTAGTAAAGAACAAAATCTCGATCGGAATGGATATTCAGTTCGTCGAGCTTGTCTTGCATTCCTTCTAATGGGCGACCAGAAGCGAGAACGACAGTAACGCCTGCTTCTCGAGCTTTTGCGATCGCTTGTTTGTTTTCTTCAGAAATGGCTTTATCACTATTGAGTAGCGTGCCATCCATATCTAGTGCGATCAGTTTATACATCATTTCTTACCTTAAAGTTTTTTGGGAGCTGTCAGTGAATAAGGCTTGGTTTAACGTTAACCAGAAACCTATATTCATTACGCTATGAAACTACAAAATGATCTATTTTAACAATTAATTTTTGGTTTAAATTGACCTAGACACGCGTGTCCATTATGGTCTTCGCCTCGAAATGTTATGAGTTGAGTGAGTTCTGCGTTGTATAAGCTAAATGAGATGTTTGAAACCATCCAAGGGGAAGGGGTTTTCACTGGAGTCCCTGCTGTTTTTGTTCGGCTTCAAGAGTGTCCGGTTGGTTGCTCATGGTGCGATACCAAACAAACGTGGTATGCAGATGAGAATGATCAACGTCAAATAGGCGATATTCTGGTGAAAACGGAAGACTCTCCGACGTGGTGTGTTGCATCTGCCGAGAACATCGTAGAGCAATATCAACAGCAAGGCTTTAATGCTAAGCATATCGTGATTACTGGTGGAGAGCCTTGTATTTATGATCTGCGCCCTTTAACAAAGGCGTTTGAAGATATGGGGTGCCAATGCCAAATTGAAACCAGTGGCACATCAGAAGTGATTACTTCAGAAAATACGTGGGTGACAGTGTCACCAAAAGTAGCAATGAAAGGTAAATTACCAGTGCTTAATAGCGCGTTAGAACGGGCAAATGAGATTAAGCATCCAGTCGGTACCCAGAAAGACATCGACCACCTTGATGATCTTTTAGCAAATGCGAACGTGGCGGCTGAGACTATCATTGCACTACAACCAATTAGCCAGAAGCCTCGTGCTACGCAATTGTGTATTGATACGTGTATTGCCCGCAATTGGCGTTTGTCTGTTCAAACTCATAAATATTTGAGTATTGCTTAGACGAGAGGCTCGTCATCATTCGAGGTAGCTTTGCTATCGAAACATTGTCGATATATCTAAACAGTTTATAGCGTTGTAAAAGCTAAGAAGTGTTGACTGCTGTGGTGTGGTGCTATCTTTGGTTCGACAATCGTTTCGCATTTAATTGATGCCACCAATCTGGCGGCATCAAAATGAAGCTCTGTTGGCTGGAGTTTCACGCTGAGATAAAGCGTTTAGAAGCTAACGCAAAAGGTTTCATCCCACCGCTATTACCGCTAACAAAGACTATTTGCTCGCTAAGTATTCTTCTAAGCCGCTTTGTCGCAGTAGGCACGCTGGGCATTCACCACAGCCTTTACCAACGATTCCGTTGTAACATGTTAAAGTATTGTTTTGGACAAACTCCAACATATTGTGCTTATCAGCTAGAGCCCAGGTCTCGGCTTTAGTAAGCCACATTAAAGGAGTCTTAATATTGAAGGCTTTATCCATACCTAAGTTGCAAGAGAGATTTAGAGAGCGAATAAAGTTGTCTCGGCAGTCAGGGTAACCACTAAAGTCTGTTTCGCAAACTCCCGTAATGATGTCTTGAATGCCAAGCTGGTAAGCATGGATACATGCGTAAGTAAGAAAGAGAATGTTTCTCCCTGGAACGAATGTATTGGGTACGTTAGCGTCGCTTAAGTCATTAGATACCGGAATGTTGTCTCTTGTCAGCGAGCTTATCGCTAACTCATTAATTGATTTTACATCCAGGACTTTGTGGCTTTTGATGTTAAGTTGCTTACCTAATTCGATAGCGATATCTATTTCATCTGAATGACGCTGGCCATAATCAAATGTTATAGCATGAACCTCATCATATGTATTTAATGCATCGATTAAGCAGGTCGTAGAGTCCTGCCCACCGGAAAAAACCACAAGTGCTTTTGTTGTAGCCATGTTGAACCCTTAGTTATGCTCTTTGATTCTTTGGTATTGATACGTATTCTTAGGCGTTTAATCCCAATTACGTACTCGACTTCGTGGCGATTGCGTCCGCAATCAGCTGGGCTGTGCTCTCAAGCACTCTTTGCTTGTCATCATTTGACAGCTTGTGGAGATTCACCGCAAGTTCAGCGGTGATTTCATCTTCACAAAAAAAATAGTTTAGAGGCACGTTTAGCTCATCTGCGATAAGTTTGAGCGTTTTTACGTCGGGAGTATGGCGCTCCCTTTCGTATTGATTCATCCTTGCACTTGCAGAACTATCATCCATGCCGATACGGATGCCCAGTGCTTTTTGGGACAGATTCGCTTGTTTACGCGCATGCTTAAGGCGGGCTGGGAGTGGGTTATTAAACAACACTTAAAGTTCATACGAAGGACTTGGATGACTAAGATTATCTTAGTTTTTCTGATTTTTGTATACTAAGTAATGCTTAGTTATTGCCGAGGTCGCCAAGGCCGTGTCTGTATAACTAAAAAAGATTTCGCATCTTTAGGTTGATTAAGTGACGTTGAATCTACTTCTTCAAAAACTGCCGTATGAAGGAGCGGGAGGAGCGAGTAAGGGCACGAGAAACCGCAGCGATTTGTAGAGCAGAATTTGCTCTTCACATAAACGTAGTCGTCTAAGTTGAAGAGCAATATTGTTCTTGATGATCAACTATATACTTAAGTAAATAACTGTGTCGCACAATAGATCAGAGCTGCTGCTAAGCTCATATTGATGACTTTTCCATATCTCTGGAATTGCGATTGAAGTAGCTTTCCTGCAACGGCCCAAACTACGTTGCTAAGAAGTGCGATCAAAGCAAGAATGAGGCTAGTCGCTAAGATCCAGTAGATATTCTGAGTGTGGGGCAGTACGAACGTAGAAATAGAGGTAATTCCATAAAGAATGATTTTCACATTAACGAACTGCAAACCGAAACCTGTTAAGAAACTGATACCTTTAGAATTATCCGATGAAGTTTTGATCTCACTCGTAGCAAGCCCCCAAGCCAACCAAACAATATAAGCTGCTCCAATCCATGTTAGCCAAGGTGTAATCACGGGCAAGAGGCTGATCATGTTATACGTGAAAGCGCCACAAAGTAGCATCAAAACAACATAGCCACAAAACATCCCCGAAATCACTTTTGTTGAGCGTTTTAGTCCATATTGCGTCGCGATGCTGAGCGATAAAATGTTGTTTGGCCCTGGTGTAAATGAAGTAATGATTACGTAAGTAAAAAATGCGGTGTAGATGGCGGTCATCTCTATCTCTCCTGTTTTTACTGCACTATACTTCGCTACAATTGATTAAAAAATTGAATAAATTAAAACTTAGACTTTTAATTTATTGAACTGTTGGTTGTGGAGTCTAGTCATGAATCTAAAACGCTTTCTTACTTTTAAAGCTATTGTTGAAGAAGGATCGTTTCTAAAAGCGTCACAGAAGCTTTATTGCACGCAATCAACCGTCACCTTTCAAATCAAGCAGTTGGAACAAGATCTGTCTCTGCAGCTGTTCGAAAAAATAGGGCGTAAGATGGTTTTGACTCAAGCAGGAGAAAAGATACTGCCTTACGTCTATGAACTGGCGCGAGTGATGGAAAATATTGAGGGAACAGCACAGCAAGAAAACTCGGAGCCGACCGGTGAATTGAAAGTGCTGATTGCTGAGACTCAACTTGCTTATAAGATGGCTAATGTTTTAAAAGAGTTCAGGATCAGAGCGCCCAATGTCAGACTCTCTCTGCAATCACAAAATTGCTATCAGATTCGAGATGAGTTGATAGCGGATAAAGCTGATTTAGGTGTGTTTTATCGAGTAGGTAATGACGATACGCTCAAGGTCCACGAGTTTGAGCACGAGCCACTGGTATTGGTTGCTTCACCGCTTTTAAAAGGGCTAGATTTAAAGAAGAGAGAGCAACATATTGATTTAGGGTTTATAAGCAATGGCCCTAAGTGCCTTTTTCGACAGATGTTTGAGAGCATTATTCAAGAGCGTGATATTAGCATCGACAACATGATCGAACTTAGCAGTATTAATACGATCAAAAATTGCGTTGAGAGTAATATTGGTATCTCTTACTTACCTCGTTTTACGGTTGAAAAAGAGTTGCAAGAGGGCAGTTTACAAGAGCTTGAGTTCACCGAATTTTCACAGATGATCAAGCCACTCTGCGCTTATCATGCTGGGAAGTGTGTGACGCCGGCGATGGAAGTCTTTATTGATTGTATGCGTAACGAGTATGAACGGCTTTCTACTCAGAGTCGGTGATCTTTAATATGTTCTATCTGATATAGTTTCGTTTTTACTCCTTTTTATTTTTTAAGTGGCTACTTCTAATTTATTGATTTTTATTACTTTGTTTTGAATCCGACTGTTGTGGGATGATAAATGGGATCTGATGTGAAGAGCTATTTATTGACGGAAAGAGATAAGATATAAAAACGACGGCGTGTGATAACTAGATTAGATTACATAATTAACAGTGTAATAAATGCCATTCTTTATGGATTATTTTCAACGAGACTTAATTGTTACGGTTCGTTATTATTAACTCGTTAACGCATCCATTGCTAGGAAGTTAACTTACGCATATTGTTTTTTCATCATTTGCAGCAAATATAATTTGCTGCTTTTTTTTAGCCAAAAAAGTTCAAAGCTTGAACTACAAGCTATGAACTTTTATTTATACTTAGTGGTTTTCTACTTTAATAAGTAAAACACCGTTAAAAAGTATCGCGTAACCTAGTAACTCTAAGCTTTCTTCGACCAAGTTTTTCACGTCTCTATTGTATGAGTTCCCCATAAACTCGACCCAAAAATCACCATACCCTGCAAAGCGTGAGAATAAGAAAACAATGAAAAAGCCAATCGTTAATGTCGTGAAGCTAGAATGAGAAATGAAAAGTTTGACCTCATTTTTTATGTTAACTATGTTATTAAAACAAAAATAACAGACCGAGACTATTATAATCCAAGCAGGGTACTTCCATGAACCGTGAGAGAAATACTGCTCTATGTGGTAGTCCATTTCTCTAACGAATATAACCATAAAAAATGAAGACATTATTACTAATATGTGTTTGAGTTCAAGATACTCCTTAGATTTATACAAACACATTAACGATGAAAAAAGCACAAATGCTATTTGAGTCATTTCTATAAGAGAGTTCTCCGATGTGCTTTTGTCCATTTTTACGCTAAAATAAATCGTTGCTAACGTATAAATAACCAAAAAAATAAGATAAGATATTTTATATACTAACAAACTAGTGACCGAGGTGTGTTTTTCTTTAATATACATCGTAACTTGTATAGGTGATGGATTTGTTAGTATTATAAATCAAGAATTTTTTATATTTAGTGAATTAAGCGCCATTTAGAATGGAACTTAATTCACCTAACATTAAACTTCGATGGATCTTAAACATTTCTGTTTTAAATTATTGATTTTATTTGATTTTCTGTTAATTTTGATTAAATAGAATCAACTAGCTTTTATTGAAATGCTTTTCCCATATTGGTGGTATGCCAACTTCTTCTTGAACGATATCAATGAATGCCCTAACCAATGGTGATTGCTGACGGTGTGAGTACATGGCATAAATATCACCAAAATCTTGAGTTTCATATTCTGGTAAAAGTTGAACTAAATTAGAAGACTCTAGGTTGTTAGGAAGCATAAATTGACCTATAAGTGCAGCGCCCAGACCTGACTTTACGCTTTCAATTATTAGCTCAGCTTCATTTACCATGTATGACCCTGATATTGGGTATGTATCTAAACCATCTGATTTTGCTTTGTCGTAGAATTTAAGTTTATCGACAATAAAATTACCATTTGAATAAATAATAAAAGGTAGCTTAACTAACTCATCAGGCGTTTCTGGGTTACCATGTTTTTCAATTAAATTTCGAGAAGCAATGATTGCAGTCGTATTTTTTGCTAATTTTCTTGCTACCATTGATGAATCCCTCATAGGTCCGATTCGAAAAGCAATATCAAAATTACTTCTAATCACGTCTACATGAAGATCATCTAGCATTAGTTCAACACTTGCTTTTGGGTACTTATGTAAAAACTTCTCTATCGAAGGTTGTAGATAGAGTTTTCCAAATAATGTTGAGCTTGAAATTCGTACTTTCCCTGAAGGCTCAGTCTGAAAGTTCTCCGCTATTTGTTGAGTATCATCAAGGAGTTGAGATATTTGGTCTGCTTTTTCAACTATTTGCTTGCCGACTTGTGTTAATGAAAGAGAGCGAGTTGTTCTGTTTAATAGCCTAACGCCTAAGTGCTCTTCTAACTGCTTGATGTGTTTAGATAAAACAGAGCGGTCGATATTCATCCCATCTGCTGCTTTTGCAAAAGATCCAGCTTTAGAGACTTCTAAAAGCAGGTGTAGTTTATTTGCTAAATCCACAATGTTTATCCAAGTTAGATATTAGCGTATTAGTTTCATGTATAACTGCTGCTCTGTCTAGAAATTATTAATATACTTAATAACCAAAAGAAAAGGGAGCAATAGCTCCCTTTAGTATGAATTTAAATGAGTATTTATATTATGGTTATAGTGTTTGACGTTTTTTGTTTCGACTCACTAACATGTAAAAAACAGGTGTGAGTAGTAATCCAAATACCGTTACGCCTACCATACCCGAGAATACGGCAATACCCATTGCTTGTCGCATTTCCGCTCCGGCCCCTGTACCAATCATTAATGGAATAACACCAGCGGTAAATGCAATTGATGTCATTAGAATCGGTCGAAGACGTAAACGACATGCTTCCAAAATCGCTGATAAGGTATCTTGGCCATTGTCTTTAAGTTCTTTAGCGAACTCCACCATCAAGATGGCATTTTTACACGCTAGAGCCACAAGGACAATCAAAGCAATTTGTGTGAATATATTGTTGTCACCACCAATGAACCAAACACCTGCTAGTGCAGAAAAAATGGTCATAGGAACGATCAAAATGATAGCGAATGGCAGTTTTAAACTCTCGTACTGCGAAGCTAGCACCATGAAAACTAACAAAACAACAAGTGGGAATATATACACCATCGTGTTACCAGCCAAAATCTGCTGGTAGGTTACATCAGTCCATTCATAAACCATTCCCTCTGCTAGGTTTTGATCCAGTACTTCCTCAATAGCCGTTTGGGCTTGGTCAGAGCTGTAACCAAAAGCAGGACTGCCGTTTAGTTCTGCACTAGGGTAGCCGTTATAGTGCATCACGCGGTCAGGCCCAATCGTGGGTATGATCTCCAGTACAGCGCCGAGAGGAACCATTTTTCCGGCAGCATTTCTTACTTTGTAATTAAGTATTTGGTCAGGTTCGAGACGATAGTTCATGTCTGCCTGGGCATTCACTTTGTATGTTCTACCAAACATATTGAAGTCATTGACGTATAATGATCCTAAATAAACTTGAAGCGCATCAAAAACCTGCTCTAGAGGAACACCTTGCAGCATCGCTTGTTCACGATCTATTTGGATGTCCATCTGCGGCACTTGTATACGAAATGTGGAATATAATCCCATCAGCTCGGGTCTTGTTGATGCCTCACTTATTACCAAGTTCAATTGCTTGAAGAGCTCATCAAACCCCTTGTTCGCACGGTCTTCGATTTGAAGTTTAAAGCCGCCAGTAGAGCCAAGTCCTTGGATTGGTGGTGGTGGAAAAATCGCAACGAAGGCTTCATCAATGATTGAAAAGCTCTTATTCAAAGATGCAACAATCGCATTTGCTCCGAGAGTTGGATCATTTCGTTTATCGAAGTCCTCAAGCGTAACAAAAACGATGCCACTATTCGGACTGTTAGTAAAACCATTGACCGATAAGCCTGGGAAAGAAATGGTTTGTGCTACGCCAGGTGTTGCCAGCGCGAGGTTTTCCATTTCTTTAATAACGGACTCTGTTCTATCTAAACTTGCTGCATCTGGAAGTTGGGCGATCGCAACTAAATACTGCTTATCTTGTTGAGGAATGAATCCTCCAGGAACCGCTTTGAATAGAGAAACCGTTCCCCCGAGTAACGCAATGTATACCACCACAACAACAAGGCTAAAGCGAATCAGCTTCTTGACCAGAGCTTGATATTGGTTCGAGCTGTACTCAAAAATTCTATTGAATGGCGCAAAAACATACTTACCAAAAACCGCATCCAAGAGTTTGGTTAGCCGATCGGGTTTTGCGTTCTTATCTTGTAATAGCAGTGCTGATAAAGCAGGCGATAACGTCAACGAGTTAATTGCTGAAATAATCGTCGAGATCGTAATTGTTAGTGCGAACTGCTTATAAAACTGACCGGATAACCCTGTAATAAAGGTCGTCGGGATAAACACCGCACATAACACTAATGCAATTGCAATAATTGGCCCGGTAACTTCGGTCATTGCTTGTTTCGTTGCTTCTAGTGGTGCAAGACCATTATGGATGTTCCGTTCCACGTTTTCGACGACGACAATGGCGTCATCGACGACGATGCCTATGGCGAGAACAAGTCCAAACAACGAAAGTGTGTTAATCGATACTCCGAGCATTTGCATTACAGCGAACGTACCGATTAATGAAACAGGCACCGCAATGATAGGGATGATAGACGCGCGCCATGTTTGCAAAAACAGAATAACTACGACAACAACAAGTACAATTGCCTCTAGCAGAGTATGAACCACCGCGTCTATCGAACCACGAACAAAGACGGTCGGGTCGTAGGCTATTTCATATGAAACTCCAGTTGGAAAGGCTGCTTGTAAACGGTCCATGGTTGAACGAACCTGATTAGATAGCTCAATAGCATTAGCACCAGGGCGTTGGAATACGGGCATCGCCACCGCTGGTTTACCATTTAACAAGGCGCGCAGTGCATAAGAGTTTTGACCTAGCTCTACGCGTGCAACGTCTTTAAGACGCGTCAAAGCCCCTGTTTCGTCAACTTTTACTACGATGTCGTTGAATTCATCAATATTCTCCAAGCGGCCCTTTACGTTCAACAAAACTTGGAATTGGTTTTCATTAGCGGCTGGTTGCGCACCTAATGAGCCTGCTGCCACCTGTTGGTTTTGAGATCGGACGGCGGAGACAACGTCCATTACGGTTAGATTTCTAGAAGCGAGCTCATCTGGATTTAACCACAAGCGCATTGAGTACTCGTCACCACCGAAAAGGCGCACATCACCAACGCCTCCGAGCCGAGCTATCTCATCTTTCAAGTTTAAATTAGCGTAGTTAGCTAAATAACTGACTTCACGGCTAGAATCTGGAGAATATATATGCACAACCATGGTGAGATCAGGAGAGGCTTTTTCGGCAACAACTCCTAACCGTTGGACGGCTTCTGGTAATCGGGGCAAAGCTGTAGTGACGCGGTTTTGAATTTGAACCTGAGCTTTGTCCAAGTCCGTACCCAAAGCAAAGGTTACGGTCAATGTCATTCTGCCGTCACTGGTTGCCTGCGAAAACATATATAACATGTTTTCTGTACCATTAATTTCTTGCTCCAGAGGCGTAGCAACTGTTTCTGCGATTACTTTTGGGTTCGCACCAGGATAGTTTGCTGTAACTACTACTGTAGGAGGGACAACCTCTGGATATTCACTCACAGGCAACTGCAAAAGTGAAATTGCGCCTACTATTAATATCAATAGCGATAACATAGAGGCAAATATGGGTCTTTGAATAAAAAAGTGTGCAAATTTCATTCGGTTGTCTTCTTAGTCTTGAGCTAAACGTTTGTTTGGCAACGATGTTGAGTTTGAAGCCATAATCAATGAAGTATTGCTAATATCTAGCGTGACATTTTTTGGTGTGACTTTGCTATTTGGGCCAACTTTTGCTGGGCCATTTACCGCAATAATTGAGTCGGCGTTCAAGCCATTCTCGATAGCACGAAATGTTCCGTAACGTTCGCCTAAGGTTACGATGCTGTATTGCAACGTATTCTCTTCATTGAGTGTTAATACAAAGCGGTTTTCTAGATCTGTGCCAATAGAACGCTCTGGAACGAGAACTCGTTCAACTGGTTTGGTTGTTGATATCTGAACTCGGCCAAACGATCCCACTTTTAAGTTTGATTTTGTTGCATCGAATACCGCTCGAACCTGCAAAGTACCGGTGTTTTCGTTGATGGAGTTGTCGACAAAGTCAACGCGTCCAAAAAACTCCTGCCCACTTTGTCCAGATAGTTCAAGACGAGTAGGTAAGTTAGAGTCGGCATTGATTGTCGAGAAGTAACGGTTCCAAGTTCGCTCATCGACATCAAAGTATGCATATACCTGATCGTTAGAGACAATGTTTGATATAACGCTTTGATTTGCGTTTACATTGTTTCCTTTAGTAATGAATGCTCTTGAAATAGTGCCGCTAATAGGGGCATATATCTTCGTAAACTCAAGATCTAACTTTGCGGATTCTAACTGAGCACGCAAAGCCATTAGTTCTGCAGAGCGTTGTTTTACTGCGGTATCTCGGGCCTCTGCTTGTTCCGCTGAGATGGCTTTTCGCTTAACAAGTTGAGCGGCTCTCTTTTGTTCGTTTGCTGCTTGCTCTAGCGCAGCTCGAGCACTCTTAACTTGCGCTTCAAGTCGTGAGACCTGAGCTTTGAAGGTTCGATCATCAAGAGTGACGAGTAAGTCGCCTTTGTTGACACTCTGTCCGTCTTTGAACTCTACCGTTTCAATAACTCCGGAAACGCGTGGCATTAAAGAAACTTTCTCTGGGGCTTGAAGCCTTGTTGTAAAGGTGAACCACGATTGAACGGGCTCATAGATGACTTTGGAGACGTCTATCGTAGGTAAGGGAGTATTAGGTTGTTTGGTTATCTCTTCGTCTGCACAAGCAGCTAAAACGGATAAAAGGCCAATGCCGAAAACTTTCTTTAACATTTGTCGCGCCCTAAATGATTCTGTTCATACTAAAAGGAACGGCATTGTATTCATTGTACCTATGGGTAAATAGGCCCTCAGCGAACATAGAGTAGTGATAAAAATGCACGATTAAATATTGGTCAAAATGCTCATTTTTTGGTTTGAAAAAGATCAGTTTAGGGTTTTAAAGACGTGGAGTATTGTTAAATGTAATAAGCCATAATAGATAGGAATAACTAAACAGAAGCTAAAGATAGCGACGAAAATTAAAGCGTTTTTAATTCGTGCATTATTTGCAATTCACTGATGCAATTTTAACCATAAAAAATTGAAATTAATTTTGTAAAATCCATTTCCCATCACATAAAGAATAAAAACTAAATAAGGAATTGTGCAGTGGATCTCGCAAGCCAACTTGAATTACTACTGGATGTCTCTGAATACGGAACTTTTGCTAAGGCTGCTGACAGAAATCATATAGATCGTTCAGCTTTGTCAAAACAGATCAAAAAGCTAGAGGATGAATTGGGCTTACGGCTGTTAAACCGTTCCACGCGTTCGCTATCCCTGACCAATGCAGGTGTTGAGATGGTGGCGCAAGCCAAGAAAGTAAGAGAGGTTCTAACCGAAACTCGTAGTATTGCTGCTACATTTCAGGATGAACCGAAGGGTAACTTGAAAATATCAAGCTCCACTTTCTTTGGCAGAGCATACTTAAATCAGGCAGTTAAAGAGTTTATAAAACAGTACCCAAACATTACTGTAGAGCTGCTGCTCGATGATAATCGAGTCGACGTTATCCACGAAGGTTTTGATGTTGTGTTTCGTATCGGACCAATCCGAGAGTCCAACATGATAGTGCGTAAGTTGGCAAGCAATAATATGGCACTGGTTGCATCGAAGAGTTTTATTGACAAGTATGGAGCCCCGAGCTCTCCAGAAGAGCTTATAAAAATGCCAGCAGTAATATACTCTAATGCTAACTTTAAGGCGGATAAACTACGTATAGCGCCAAGCCAGTCATCAAGCGACGTTAGAACGTATAATATCAACGGGCAGTACTTCGTGAATGAAACTGAGTTAATGCTCGATGCCGTAAAATCTGATCTAGGGTATGCTTTAATAGGGCAGTTCTTTCTTCAGGAGAGTTTGAGTAAACAAGATCTTGTCCAGTTGCTTCCTGATTATAATCTTCCCGCAATAGGGGAAATATATGCAATGTATACTCACCGAAATCAACAACCATTAGCCAAACTATTCATTGATACTGTTCAAAAAATAATAGGGACGCCTCCTGTTTGGATGGATTATCTCAACTAATATGAGTACTAGGACATAATGTTTTAGATTGAGGGCTTGTTTATATTTATCCATAGAATATGGTTGAATTTGCACTTTAAAAATAATTGCCACTGTTCATAATTTCACTCGATTCAAACAACACAAGTAGTGGTAATTAAATGAAAATGACAAGAACGTCGATCGCAATCGCAGCACTTTTCTCTGCAAGTGCTGCAAATTCAGCCGTAGTTTATGAAGATCAAGAATCAGTGTTAAATATTCATGGCCGAGCGCAAGGGATGTATTATTTCTCTGATGATAAAAATGCTGACGGAGATAATAGCTACATTCGTGTAGGACTTTCAGGTGAGTCTAAAATAAATGAAGATCTTTATGCCTTCGGCTTATATGAGTTGGAATTTAAGTCTAATCGCAGAGATGCTGATGGGATTGAAGATGATGAATTTGATATCCGAAAAGGCTATGTAGGAGTTGGTGCAGATTACGGAACAGTAAGTTATGGACGTCAATACGGTGCGGTCACTTTAGTATCTGATTACACGGATATTTTCCCGGAGTTTGGTAATGAAGCTGCTGGCGTAAGTGCGGATCTATATGGTACCGGTCGCTCCGATTCAGTATTTAAGCTAACGACAAGCTATGAAGGTTTGAATATTCATGTTAGCTATCAGGCTGAAAACGATGAAGTGTCAACAGATGCAGCCTCTTATGGTGCGGCGGCGGACTACAAGTTGCCATATGGCTTCAAAGTTGCGCTTGGTTACAACGAAGGTGAAGGGCAATCGGGTGCAGAAGATGCAGAGCTGCTAACGGGTGCTATTGCATTTGAATACGACAAGTTTTATGCCTCTGTTTTATACAGTGATGGTGAAAACTGGGCTAAAGATGGTTCTGAAAGTAATATTGATTACACCGGTATTGAAGCTGTTGCCACTTATGAAGTAACAGATAAGCTTTGGGCACTAGTTGGCTATAACAATTTAGAGCGTGATGATGAAGATGTCGTCGATTACTACTCACTAGGTGCAGAGTACGATTTGACTTCTAATTTTAAAGCACTAGCAGAATACAGAATTACAGATGTAGACAATGAAGACGATATTCTTGCAATAGCTGCGAGATATTCATTCTAAAAAATTAATAAATATAAAAAGCCTGAAACTATTTTCAGGCTTTTTATTTATCGGTGTAATTTTATAAGTGCTGATTTTCATCCATATATAATGGATTATATTGATCGTTACTTGTTAAAGTGTTTTGGATATAATTGTTTTGTTAGCTAGTCCACTGCTAGTTTTCATTTTCATATTTTTTGAATGATGATTTTTTTCTTTGGCAACAAGAAGTATCTTGTTGCCTTTTTTTTACGTCTTATGGTTAATTAAAACAAAAAGAGTTTTTTTATATATTGCTATAAACGAGAAAAATATAACGAAAATTGTCAATCTTAGGTTGAGTTAATCTTCATAAAAAAGTGAACTCAATTTCAAGGGTCTTTTTCATTTAAGTGATGTGGAATCCATATGGCGAACCAAGTGAATGATAAAGCGCCAAACGACGAAATGTATCTCAATGAAGATTGGAAAAATTATTTTTATGTAAACGATAGAGGTAGGGATTGATACTGTTTATGTAAGGAGAGAGCGATTTATGAAAAGCAGTCGTTTCAATATGATTAGACACCTTTACTTTCTTAAAATAGGAAGGGCTCTAAGAAAGTAAAGGTGCAGATGATTTTTTAGTTTTTACCGCCGTCACTTGTTCTGAAGTGATAATCGAAGTTTATGATTGCACGATATTTAACTTCATCACGGTTAAGTGCGTATTCTTCAACTCTCACTTTACTATCATCGATTGCAATATCACGAGGGAAACCGCTTCCAATGATGTTTAGACGATTTCTAAGTTCATGTTTTGATAGCGTTTGGTATTCATCGACAAGATCAAACGCAGAGCTATAAGCTGCATCTTTTGTCGTAAAGTCATTGAGAACAACTTTGTTTGTAGAGTGTTCGACATGAATACCAGCAGTAGCAGATAAACTGAATAATAATAGTGATGAGAGCGTCATTAGTTTTTTCATATAGTCACCTTTTTATTTGTATTACAAAGTCAAGATGTCCAACGAATCCTTGTTAATATCTCTCGACAAAGGTGATAGTGCCATTATATAAATGTGCTGTACATCACATTTGTGACCATTAACTATGGAAGAATTGTCAACAATAAAACTCAAGCACTTTTGACATTACGGTCAATGTGAAAAAGCGAATATCTGTATGGTTTCGTTAATAATTAAACCACTCTCGGAAACGCTGACTATTCAGTCAAAGCGTATGTTTCTTGTCGTTATAGTGACCTGCCTACAACTTAATCACTTAATGCATGCAATTCAATTGCAATGGCTTGGTATAGATTTTCATTCAGATCTTCCAGCTTAGTAACGATCCTACAAATTCTAGTGATTAAAAAGTCATTGTTTGTGGTTTTTTATTCTATTGTCGTGTATAAAAAAACTTTACAACAAATGATAAAGGAATATCCATGAAAAAGTTATTGTGTTTTGCTGCACTGGGGTTAGCTGTTTCGACGACGGTTAATGCAGACCCAATTTTAGACGACATCAAAAGTACAGGGGAGCTAAAAGTCTGCTTTGATTCTGGGTATATGCCTTTTGAAATGACAGCAAAAAATGGGCAGTACATCGGGTTTGATATCGATTTGGGTAAGCAAATGGCGCGTGCCATGGATGTTAAGTTTGTGCCGGTAAACACTTCATGGGATGGCATTATCCCAACACTGTTGACTGGTAAGTGTCACATGATTATGGGCGGGATGACTATCACACCTATGCGAAATACTCAGGTGAATTTCGCTGATCCCTATGTGGTTATTGGCCAATCCATTCTCGTAGATCTCAAACATGAAGGTAAAGTGTCTAGTTACCGTGATCTCAATAGTCCAGAATATGTTGTTGCAACTAAGCTTGGGACAACGGGTGAGCAAGCGGTAAAACGATACCTTCCGAAAGCTAAGATAAATTTATACGAAACTCAGTCTGAAGCGGTACTTGAGGTTGCCAACGGAAAGGTAGATGCGTTTGTTTATGACTTTCCTTACAACTCTATTTATGTGGCGGAAAACAAAGGGCAGTTAATGCACTTGGCTAAACCGTTTACTTACGAGCCTTTGGGTTGGGCTGTGCCGCAAGGAAATCCAGATACGCTCAACTTCTTAAACAACTATTTACGTCAAATTAAGGGCGATGGAACTTACGATCGCATTTACGATAAGTGGTTTAACGACGATAAATGGTTAAAGCAAGTCAAGTAATCATATTGTTATTGTAGAGGAGCGGTTAGCTTCTGGCTTGGTTCATCGCCAACCAAACGGTTCGCGCTGTGAAGCTAACGCTTTTCTTTATTCAAATACCCAACCAACTTTAATCAAAGTCATTCTCGGAATCACATGCAAAATAACTTTAAATCCCTATTGTGGAACGCTGTTTTTGTTCTTGTTTTGCTATCAATTTGCGGTCTTGTCTATCTGTCAGGTAAGCGAATCGATTACAGCTGGAATTGGGAGCGTGTCCTTCCTTATATTGCCACTAACGCTGCTTCATCCATTACCGCGCCTGTCGATGGGAACATCATTCTCGACGAGAATAACCAACTGGCTCTGGAGAGTATTCATGGTGATATTGTTCTTGAACTAAGCCAATATAAGTCTGTGGACGTCTATGAAGGTGATCTTATTTTTGAAGGAGATACCTTAGCAACTATAAAAGAGTGGCGCTCTGGCCCAATTTTAGATGGTGTTGTGACGACCATTAAAATCTCACTCTGGTCACTTATCATTGCTCTAGCGTTGGGCTTAGTTGTCGGACTAATGCGCATATCCAGCAATCCGGCATTAAAAAAGCTGGCGCTTGTGTATGTCGAGGTTATTCGTGGAACGCCTCTTTTAGTACAGATTTTTATCGTTTACTTCTTTATTGGTACTGTGCTTGACCTTGAGCGTTTTACTGCGGGAGTGATAGCGCTCTCCGTGTTTACCGCCGCTTACGTCGCAGAAATTGTGCGGTCAGGAATCCAGTCAATCCCAAGAGGACAAATGGAAGCGGCGCGTTCACTAGGAATGAATTATCCCAAAGCGATGATTTATGTCATTTTACCTCAAGCGTTTAAGCAGACATTACCTCCCTTAGCCGGGCAGTTTATCAACCTGATAAAAGATTCCTCACTCGTCTCCGTGATCTCGATTACTGATCTGACAAAAGCGGGCAGGGAAGTCGTAAGTGGTAGTTTTGCCCCATTTGAAGTTTGGTTTACCGTTGCGGCCCTTTATTTGCTTCTAACTAGTACCTTATCTTGGGCAATACAAACGTTAGAAAAGAAATTGGCAGCAAGTGATTAATGGTGGAGTCATTAATGGAATACATTATTTCAGCAAAAACAATTAATAAAATTTACCCTAATGGCTGCCATGCGCTCAAGGACGTATCGGTAAATGTAGAAAAAGGGGAAGTGATTGTCATCGTAGGACCGTCAGGTTCTGGTAAGTCAACATTCTTACGGACGATTAATCAATTAGAGACAATAAATAGTGGGTCTATAATCGTAGATGGTATCGATATGTACCACAAATCTACGGATATCAATAAACTACGCGCTGATGTGGGCATGGTATTTCAAGGCTTCAACCTTTTTCCACATAAAACGGCGATAGAGAATGTCATGTTGGCACCTTTAAAGGTTTCTAAACGTGACCCTGAATCGGTGAAGAAAGAAGCAAAAGATTTGCTTTATAAAGTCGGTCTGTCGGAGAGAATGGATAATTATCCTAATCATTTATCAGGTGGACAGCAGCAGCGCGTCGCAATCGCTCGTGCGTTAGCAATGAAGCCCAACATTATGTTGTTTGATGAACCCACATCAGCACTAGACCCTGAAATGGTTGGAGAAGTTCTTGATGTGATGAAAGATTTGGCCAAGGACGGAATGACCATGGTCGTGGTTACTCATGAAATGGGTTTCGCAAAAGAGGTCGCTGATAGGGTGTTGTTTATGGAAGATGGTGAGCTTTTGGTTTCTGACTCTCCTGAGCGATTTTTTGATAACCCCTCCAATCCTAGATTGCAGAAATTTTTATCTAAGGTCTTATAATAAAAAGAAAATTTGATTGAGGGTTAGCCCCTCAATCACTTCATGCACTATTGTGGCTCGTAACGTTCGCCTCGCCGAGAGACATAGATAATGGGCTTTTTACTCGAAGTTAATGGCGATAACATTAGCTTGGTCCGAATGAAAGGTCTGGTAAATACTAAAGTGTTTAATCAGCCATTAAGTCTTTGTTCACTTTAAACATAACAATTTCATTTTGAATTGATAAAAATTGTGTTTGAATAGAGCTTATGGATGTTTGGCGGTATGGATGTCTAAATGAAGAAAGTAACAATTTTAGATGGTGGCATGGGGCGAGAGTTGAAACGTATTGGCGCCCCTTTTTCTCAGCCGCTTTGGAGTGCACAAGCGCTAATTGAATCACCACAACATGTAAAAATGGCCCATGAGAATTTCATAGACGCTGGCGCAGAGATTATCACTGTCAACAGTTATGCATGTGTTCCATTTCACTTAGGCGAGGGACTCTATGCAAAACGGGGGACTGAGTTAGCAAAATCTGCAGCCAAAATTGCCAGAGATGTAGTCACCAGCTCTAACGATAGAGTGCTCGTTGCGGGTTCTCTTCCTCCTGTAATGGGGTCTTACAGGCCTGAATTATTCGAGCCGAAAAGGGCACTGGAAGTGGCTTCTGAGTTATTTGAAGCTCAAGATCAATATGTTGATATTTGGTTAGCTGAGACCGTGTCTAGCCTTGCTGAAGTTGAAGTTCTATCAATAATTTTAGCCAAAACAGATAAGCCCAATTATCTTGCTTTCACCTTAATGGATGAGCCTAACTCTTTGCCTCGCCTTCGCTCAGGGGAATCTCTTAAAGTCGCGGTTAATACGCTGTTGAAAACAAATGTTTCAGGTATCTTTTTCAATTGCTCTATCCCTGAAGTTGTCGAGCAAGCGATCATAGATACACAAGCAGTATTGAGTGAGTCAGGTAGAGAATTGACGATAGGTGTTTTCGCAAATAGCTTTGCTCCGATAAAGCAAGCGCACCAAGCCAACGAGACCATTCAGGAAGTTCGTCATTTCTCTCCGACTGAATATCTTGAGTATGCTAAAAAGTGGCATGCGCAGGGAGCGAGCATTATTGGTGGTTGCTGTGGGATTGAACCACGTCATATTAAATTGCTAGCGACTTGGAGAGACACTCTCGAAAACGCCTAATTTTGGTGAAGCGCAGGGAAGTATGGCAAGAGGTTTTGTTTTTCATTCATCGTTATAGACAAAATAAAGGTCTTTCATATCTGGCAAAGTAACAAGATGCTTTAACTTGCTCATTACTTTGCCAGTTTGCCTCGAGATCTTTATTAATTATTTTTGGTTCAGATTAACGACAATCTTTCCAACTGTTCTCTGATTTCGCATGTCCAAGAGTGCGTTACCTACATCTTCTAAGCCGATGATCTTCAGTTTCGGTACTTCCAATTCTCCATTTTCTAATAGCTCAGACACTTCCTTTCCGGCATTAACGATACTTGCAAACCCTCTCTCGCCAAAGACATGACCAGAGCCCAAACTTATTTGATGGAAGCCCAAGCCTTTTAAGAAGGCATCTGGATATTGAGAAGGGTCGACAGTCTTGACGAGCTCCACCATTTCGCCCTCAAAGGTTAACACCGAGGCTGCAATTCGGTCGTTATCACCGCCTACACAATCGAGTGCAACCTCAACGCCATGATTTCCGGTAATGTCCATTACTCGCTTAATTACATCTTCATGATGATAATCAATCATATGGGTTGCTCCTAACGAGGACAAATATGCGTGATTAGCTTCTGAACTAGTAGCAATGATCTGTTCAACACCAAATGTCTTTGCTAACTGAATAGCAAAGCTTCCAACGCCGCCAGCACCTCCGGCGATAAAAATGCTGCTTCGATTTGAAATATCGAGCTTGTCTACCAAAGCGCGATATGCGGTCCAGGCTGCGCAAGGTGTAGATGCTGCCACTTCAACCGGAACCTGAGGGTGCTTTATGAGCGTTCTTGAATCATGGATAGCAAATTCAGCGAATCCACCGTGATGGCGCCTCATGTTGCCGTGATACAACACTTTATCGCCAACCTTCCAATCAACGACCGCATCGCCTACAGAGACTATTTCTCCTGATACGTCTAACCCGCCAACAAAATTGTTATCCATGTTAGTGACCATGTCTGACCAATAATGAATTTTTGCATCGACAGGGTTCAAACCAACAGCGTTAACTTTAACCAATACATCAAATTGGGTTTCTAGTTTTGGTGTAGGTAATTCGGATAAAGAGAAAGTATCGTTATCTCGTTGGTAAGTTATCGCTCTCATAGGTTTTCCTTATTATTAAGAATGGTCGAAAGTCATACTAACTCAGAGGGTGCTGCTGCAATAATTATGGTTTTTTCTTATTTTGATAATTTTAGGTTATGTTTGATAAAAAGGAATCGAGATGCTCTGAAATTATCATCGACAACCAGTCTGCATAGCTAACGACATGTAACTTTATGATAAGTAATGACTAGTTTTATTATTCCATTTTTATGGAAATATTCTGTTGATTTTTTGTTTTGTGATTCTATAATTCCAGAAATATCGAAATAAAGGCTTATCTATCAGGTAAGCTCGTTAGCGAAAAATGACTAGGAGAGTAAATGTGAATACAGAAATTATAACTATGGCTAAAGAAGCGCTGGATATGTTTGCGTTTCTAGCAACCGAACTTATCATCTTATTTCTGGCAATTAGCTACATTGTCGGTGTGTTGCAAGATTTTCTAACGCCAGAAAAAATTCAATCTATTCTCAGCTCGAAAAAGGGTAAAGGTTACTTCATTGCTGCGTTGCTAGGTTCGATTACGCCTTTCTGTTCGTGTTCGACCATTCCTTTCTTAAAAGGCTTGTTGCGTGCAAGAGCAGGTTTTGGACCTATGATGGTGTTCCTATTTGCAAGCCCGTTGCTTAACCCAGTGATTATTGGCTTGTTTGTGGTGACTTTTGGTTGGAAAGTTGCGGTATTTTACTTTGCTATCGCGATGTCAGTATCAGTGGTAGCAGGCTATGTACTTGAAAAACTAGGGTTTGAACGTTACGTCAAACCAGAAGCATATCAAGCGGTAGGTTCTTCTTCGTGCGGTACTTCTTGTGGCGATTCAAGCAAGAAAAAAGAAGAAGCGAGACCAGCATCAATCTGTGGTACCAGCGCCTGCAATGAACCTACGCCAGTTGCGGCGAAAACATCTTGCTGTGGTGATGCACCAAAACCTGAACCTAAAGTGGAAGTGTCTTGCTGCTCATCAGACGGTAGTGCAACAGCGACAGTCGTGGAAGAGAAAGAACCTAGCCGCTGGGTACGTATTTGGCAATCAACTTGGAAAGACTTTAAGCAAGTGTTCCCTTATCTCATGATGGGCATTGCGATTGGTTCATTTATCTATGGCTTCATCCCGACGGAGTTCATTGCGGAGTTCGCTGGTGAAGCGAAGTGGTACGCGATTCCGGTCGCAGCAATCATTGGTATTCCATTGTACATCCGTGCAGAGGCGGTCATTCCACTTAGCGCGGCACTAGTACAAAAAGGTATGGCTCTTGGATCTGTTATGGCGCTTATTATTGGTAGTGCTGGCGCAAGTCTTACAGAAGTGATTTTGTTGAAATCAATTTTTAAGAACCAAATGATCGCTGCCTTCCTAATCGTTATCTTAACGATGGCCATGGGAGCGGGTTACTTATATAGCTGGGCTTTTTTATAAAAATAACCCTCGGGCGATTGCTCGAGGGCTCTGTTTTTGTTGCCATATAGGGAAAGGGAAGTTTCCTATACCGCGCAGGCTATAAAAAGATAAAGAGGTTACTCGTAAATACTATAGGAGAAATACTTGCTGGCGATGGTTTTATGCTTACCGCTCTGGATCAATTTTTGTATTCCGCTATCGAGTAATGCTTTTAATTCTTTGTCTTGTTTTCTCACTGCTACGCCAATGCCACGGCCGAACCACTTTTCCTCTGTAAACGCTGGTCCAGTAAAGTGATAGCCTTTACCTTGTGCAGTTTCAAGAAAACCAGCACTTAAACCGATTGAGCCGCCAAATACAGCATCTAACCGTCCATTGAGTAGATCGGTAAATGCCTCATCGAACGTACCATAACGACGAATATCAACATCTGGATACAAGGCAGAAAGGTACTTATCACCAATTGTGGCTCTTTGAACTCCAATAGATAAACGATTTAGGCTGCCATCATCCATATTGATTTCTCTATCATTTTTCATTACAAAACGAGTCGGTACTTTTGCATAAGGGACGGTGAAATCGACTTTCTTTTCTCGTTCTTCTGTGATTGTCATTGCAGCAATAATCGCATCGTTCTTGCGACTAAGGAGAGAAGGGATGATGCCATCCCAATCCATTTTTGAGATAACGCACTTTACTTCTAACTCTTTGCATAACGCGTTAGCGAGGTCGACTTCAAACCCTTCTAGCTTTCCCTCTTTTGTCGTCCAGCTAAATGGAGGGTAAGCCCCTTCAACAGTGAAGCGAATTTGTTTCCACTCTTTCGCATGGCTGAAAACTGAAAATAAGCTAATAAACAATACGACTATCCATTTCATAAATGTTTCCTTGTAACTATTTGGAAACCAATGTTTAACACAAAGTAAGCAAATATCAATGAAAGTGCATATATGTGTGACCTTTCGCCCGCATTGTGTGAGCGAAAGGTTTTACGTGTATTACAGCTTATCTTCAATAGTTACGAGGGGAACTCTCGTTGAGACAGCGTGAAGTGCAATGTTGTGAATCATTTCATCGACCGTGGTACAGCTATCCATTAAGATCGAAACATCATACTTGTCCGCAGATTTTGAGATAGCAGTATGTGTGACGCAGTTTTGTGTCATCATTCCGCATACAAGTAACTCTGTTACATTTTTGCTTGCCAATACTTCTTCTAAACGTGTTCCTTCAAAGCTATCTGCGAAGTGCTTTACCACGATTTCGGAATTCGGCGCTAAAGCAAGAACTTCTGGGTGAATATTGGCACCGTCGCTGCCTTCATTGAAGAATGGGGCAATACCCATGGCAGGATCGGCAATATGCTGAATATGAATCACAGGAATGTTTTGCTCATTGGCTTTAGTTATTGCTCTCTTAACATTGTCTAAAGTTGATTCTGTATTCCATAAAGGAAACTTTCCTTCTGGGAAATAGTCGTTTTGCAAATCAATTACAAGTAGGGCTTTTTGAGTCATTTTCTTTTCCTTTTATTGAGGATCATTGCGGTACGAATAATATAAAGACTTTTAGCCACCTTCTTTAGAGTCTAAAATGACACAAAAGAGTCAAAAAGCGACACTTGAAGATAAATGAAAATAGCACTCGTTAATTACCCAGATAGCTCGCAAGCCTCCGTATATGGTTTAAGCGAACTCTTCGAGATGGCAAACCGTGCGGCGGCTAAATTGGGCGTTGATGTGCACTTTGAAGTAGAGATATTGGATCACTGGTCAAACACGCACTTCGATGTGAAAACAGCGGTAATGATTCCGCCTAGCGGCACTGGTCAATATTACTTAGAACCAGAGCCAGAGCTACTCGACTGGTTAAATGTCCAATATAGTAAAGGTGCGATTTTAGCCTCCGCCTGCGCTGGTACTTTTATTCTTGCTCAAACCCAGTTGTTGACCAATAAGTCTTGTACAACACACTGGGGCTTGGCTCCTTCATTAGCGAGTCAGTTTCCCGATATCCACGTAAGACAAGAAGCCATCCTTATTAACGAAGGAACGATCATTACGGCTGGGGGTATGATGTCATGGGTGGATTTAGGCTTGGAATTGGTTTCCTTATTTGCGTCACCGGCAGTAATGCGCCTGTTAGGAAAAATGTTGGTTATTGATACTGGTCCGAGAGAGCAACGCTTTTATCAACAGTTTACCCCAAACTTCCAACATGGTGATGAGGTAATTGTTCAACTACAGCACTATATAAACGATCATTATCAAGGAAAACTGAGCAATAAAGAGCTTGCAGAGTTGAGTTGTTTAACAGAAAGGACATTGCAGCGACGCTTTAAAAAGGCGACAGGTTTCAATGTTAACCAATACATACAAAGCTTAAGAGTCCAAAAAGCTTGTGATTTACTTGAGTCGACAACCCTAACATTTGACGCAATATCATTTAGAGTGGGTTACCAAGATGTGAGCGCGTTCAGGAAAATATTTAATAGGATCGTAGGTTTAACACCAAAGTCGTTCAGATCTCGGTTCTGTTCATAAACGCCAGAAGTAAGATAATGTTGGTATTAAACATTTATAAACACCGCATATTTTTACAAGCTGGCTTAGCGTGATGAAAAGGGATAACAAGCTAAGCCAACCGTAGCGATCTTCTAAGTATTGAGAACTTTTTAGGATGCTTAAAGTGTTCTTAAATTACAACGACTTGTATAGACCGCTGTTAATCGAAAAGCTATGTGATTTCCAAAACCAGTTTTCCAGTATGTTGCTTGCGTGAAAATACTTCTTGCGCTTGACCTATCTGGTTTAAGGGAAATGACTCCGCGACTAAGGGACGAATTGCGTTCTGTTCGATATAGCGAACCAAGTTACCGAATACTTCTGGTGCCAAAACGGTACAGCCAAATAACGCTAGGTCTTTAAGGTAAAGAGTTCTTACATCCAGCTCGACAATTGGGCCGCCGATGGCGCCGGAAACAGCGTATCTTGATCCTGGCTTTAGTACCTGAAGAAATTGTGGCCACTGCTCTCCTGCGACCAAATCAATCACTACGTCAACGCTGTTTTCTCCGAGAGTCGCCGGCAAATTTGCATCGCGAGGGATAACTTGGTTTGCTCCTAATGCCGTGATCTGTTCCTTTTTTTCTGGGCTGGCGATAGCAATGACGTATGCTCCACGCGCCTTCGCCAGTTGGATTGCGGCAGAGCCAACACCACCGGATGCCCCTGAAATCAGTAGGGTATCGCTCGCTGTGACATTAGAGCGGACAAGCATGTTCTCGGCCGTTGAATAAGAACAAGGGAAGGAGGCCAAGTCGATATCCGATAAACTACTATTCACTGCATATGCATGTTCACTGTCAACAACAGTGAACTGAGCAAAGCCACCATCACATTCTGAACCGAAGTACCAAGGCGAGCTAAGTGCTTGACTGTTGAAGCGCGTAATACATGGTTCGATGAGCACGCGCTGGCCGACTCGTGATGGGCAGATATTCTCACCAACAGCGACGATGGTACCGCATACATCGGCACCTTGGATTCGAGGGAGAGATAGCGCGTCTCCTGACCAACTTGCATCCATGCTATTGGCGTCGTTTTTAGAATACCATGCTGTTCGGGTATTGATGTCGGTGTTATTGACTCCGGCGGCGGCAACTTGGATCAATACATCATCAGGTGAGGGGACTGGCACAGGTAGATCATCGCGGTAACGAAGCATATCTGGCCCACCATGACCGATAAGTTGGACGCCTTTCATGACTTTCGGGATTGTGGTCATTGATTGTTCTCCTTCATTAGTTCTAGCAGAGTGTGTTCAGCGGATACAAAGGCAGCGTGACCGAGAACCGGCCATGCGTTGGATAGACCTTCATGTAACAAGAAGAGTGTGGTTGCGAGGTCTTCTCGCTGACTTAGTTGGACCATAAGCTGACGAACCGCCAATTTGTGTTGTTTTACTGCTTGATTAATAGATAGATTTTCTGGATAGGCTGCTAATGCATTGATGGACATACAGCCATTCGGTGCAAACTCCTTCATCCAATCCTCGAGGCGAGTGAATAGGTGTAATACAGCCGGTGTTCCATTGGCAGGGGCGTCTTCGAGCAAAAAACTCAAATACCTTTGATGGCGATGCTCGAGAGCTGCAACAATCATCGCTTCCTTGGAGGGGTAGTATTTGTACAGGGTTCTCAGGCTGACTTCGCAGGCGTTTTTGAGTTGGGGTACGCTCGGCTCGGCGAAGCCATACTGACTGAATGCTTTTTCTAGGCTTGCTGCGATTTTTTCTTTCACTATTTGATACACCAGGTAGAACGTTTGTTTTACCTAAGGGTAGAATAAACTTTCTACCTCAGTCAATGGTGTATTTAAACTCTGTATTGAAAGCCCGACGTAATGCCGGGCTAACTTAAGTGATTTTTATCGATTTGGAACGTGAATCAGTGTGCCGTTGCGGGCTGCTCTCCACGCTTGTCTAGCATTCCGCTGAAACGGGTTAGTAGTAGAGCACCTAATACTACGATCGCGCCAATCCAAGGTGTGTGCATCAGCCCAGCATTGGCCACGATAAGGCCACCGCCCCAAGAACCCAGTGCAATACCTACGTTAAATGCAGCAATGTTGAGACCAGAAGCGACGTCGACTGCATCAGGTGAATATTTCTCTGCTAGTTTGACAACATAAACTTGAAGTCCTGGAACGTTACCAAAGGCAAAGGCACCCCAGACAAGAATGGTCACTACTGCAGAAATTGGATTAAATGCTGTGACACTAAACACGAGCAATACCACAATTAGGCCCGAGAAAGTCGCTGTCAGAGCTTTGATTGGCCCCATAGAGTCGGCCATCTTTCCGCCCCAGATGTTGCCGAATGCGACTGATAAACCATAAACCAACATAATTAGGCTGATAGCGCTAGAGCCAAACCCCGAAACTTCTTCCAAAATAGGAGCCAAGTAAGTGAAGGCTGTGAACGTACCACCGTAACCGAGCGCGGTGATTGCGTACACCAAAAGTAGACGAGGTTGAGTCAAGACTTTTACTTGCGATGACAGCTTGGTTGCTGGTGGTTGTTTCAGATTACTCGGCACTAGCAGAGCGCTTCCTATCAGTGCGATGATTCCAAGGCTCGCGACGATTAGGAAGGTTGCCTGCCAACCAAATGTCTGGCCAATCCAGGTGCCAAGTGGCACGCCCGTCACTAGAGCTACGGTGAGACCGGTAAACATAATAGCAATTGCGCTAGCGGCTTTTTCTTTTGACACTAGGCCAGTGGCGATAGTCGAGCCGATCGAAAAGAACACACCGTGTGCAAGCCCGGTCAGTATCCTTGCTGTAACTAGTGTGTTGTATCCAGGTGCTTGCCAGGCTAACAGATTGCCAAGAACAAACAGTGCCATAACAGAAAGCAGAACGTACTTTCTTTTCCAGTTACCAGTCAGCGCTGTTAAAACGGGAGCACCAACCGCGACACCAAGTGCGTACAGGCTAACTAAAAGACCCGCTGAAGGTAATGATACGTTGAGGTCGGAGGCCATAGTCGGTATCAGACCGACAATTACAAACTCCGTGGTTCCAATAGCAAAGGCGCTAAGCGTCAATGCAAGTAAAGCTAAAGGCATAACAACTCTCTCTTATAATCATTGAATATGAATGGATAAACGAATAGCCCGTTTCCATGTCGTGTATTATTAAAGAGTTATTCGTTGCGAAAAATGGTGTTTATTACAAAATACTTTTGTTATAAATGATGAAAATGCGCAGTTAAGAAAGGGGGTGAAATGTTAACCCGATCAGATGAATTAGAGATTCTCATGGCAGTTGTGGATAGTGGCGGATTTTCTTCCGCTGCTGATGCACTAGGTATTCAAGTCGCTAGGGTATCTCGTGCGGTTAGTAAAGTTGAATCACAGTTGGGGGTAACGTTGCTGAATCGCACGACGCGCAGAGTCGAAGTTACTGAGGAAGGGCATCAGTTTGTTGAAGTGGTTCGCTTAGGTTTACTACAAATACAGCAAGCTGAAGAAGAGATCATCACACGAGGTGAATTACCCAAGGGACGCTTAAGAGTTGATGCCGCTAGCCCATTTGTTTTACATCAACTCGTGCCTTTAATTCAGCCATTTAAAGAGGCTTATCCTGATATTCAACTCGATCTTACCTCTAATGAGGGTTTTGTGGATCTATTGGAAAAAAGAACCGATGTGGCGATACGTATTGGACGATTATCGGATTCAACACTGCATGCTAAACCTTTAGGAACAAGCCCACTATTTATCGTTGCCACGCCTGGTTATTTATCTAAACGAGGTTTCCCTGAAGCGGTGAGCGATTTGCGCAGTCATAACTTGATCGGTTTTTCTGGCGCTAAAGTGTTAAATCAGTGGCCATTACGAGGGTTTGAGATGATAGAGCCTGATATCCTATCCAGCAGTGGTGAAACGGTTAGACAGTTAGTGCTGGCAGGGAACGGCATTGCATGTTTATCTGGCTTTATGGTGAAAGATGATCTTGATTCTGGACGGTTAGTGGCATTGTTTGAATCGGAAAAAATCACAAATACTGGACGAGAACAGGTCAATGCTGTGTTCTACAAATCTTCTTCAGTCTCTAAGCGTATTTCCGCGTTCATCGACTTTATTCAACCAAGACTTACTTTAAAATAACACTATTATTGTTGTTTTAACAAAAGAGTTTTGTCGTTATTGCAGCTTTTGTTTTTCCAACTGCCAAGCCTAGCGTGCCACCCCTTAGTAAGGTGGCACATATTTTTATTTGCTCTTAGTTAAAGCGTGGCAACACGTACTGAGCGATCTGTTCCATTGATTTATCAATTGGTTGGCTATTACGACGGAAATGCAACCCGATGTGATTGACTCCTGCTTCTTGCATTTTTTCTAGCTCATCGCTCAAGCCATTGACTCCGGCCTGGATACCAAAATGATGCCGAACGACTGGTGCATTTGGGTTATCGACTAAATCAAGATGAATAAAGCTGGCGTAGGGTTTGTTTCCCGCTACGGAGCGCCAAAGTGCAACGCGGTGTTCATGATCATCAGGTGTGCCTGGGTAGGCGAGCCAGCCGTCTAGGTTTTCTCCTATCCATTGTGGACTTTGCTGCGCTAACCCTGCGACATAGATAGGAATATCAGCAAACTCGGGTAATAACTGTAGATCGTTACCCAGCTTATCATTTTGCGTATCTTTCAAAATCTCTACACTTTCTCGAAAAGCTGAGCCACGGCTGTCAAAGTTGGCATTAAAAACGGGATATTCACTAGGGCGGTCTCCACTAGCCACACCGAGTATCAGGCGGTCACCACTTAACTCGTTGATGGTCGCAGCGGCTTTTTTCACTAGCCAAGGTTGTCTTAACGGTAATACTATCGCTGCTGTCCCTAGTAGAATGTTGTCGGTGCACGCAGAGAGATAGCCAAGATAACTGAACGGTTCATAAATTTGTGCCGCGTCTCCAAAGTTAGGGTCGTACAACGGGACATCTCTCACCCACGCTACGTTAAAGCCTAACTTATCGGCTAACATAATACGCTGTTTATGTGCACTCATGTCTGGTACGCCGAACGGTTTTCGTTGGAGCAGGCGTTTTTTCTGGCCTTCTTGGGTCCAGTCATTATCTAGGGGGAGCTCAACCCCGATGGTGAATCTGTTACTTAAATCTTTATGCATTATGAAGCCTGACTATTACTGTGAGTACTAGGAGGCAAGGTGCCTCCCTGATATTCAGGACACTATGAGATTTTTGTTGTGAGAAAAAGCGGCAAAAAGACAAAAGTGTTTTGCCACAAACAGCGGTGGTCTTTAAAGGAACTGGTGGTTCTCTACCTTGATTTCTTGCTTGATGAAGTCAATAAAAGAGCTGATCCGGCGTGAGGTACTGGCATTTTTGTAATACACCGCATGAACGGGCTGTTCGACATTATGCGTGTGTTCACTAAGCACGCCCACTAAGCGACCAGCTTGTCGGTCAGAGTAGGTCATAAAGTCAGACAGGCAAGCTATCCCCGCACCATGTAAGGCTAAACATCTTAGCGTCTCGCCATTATCAGATCTTAGGCTACTCATAATACGCAGAAGTTTGTTCTTATCATCCATGATCGGCCATTCCTTAAGATACTCCGGCTTGTTGAATCCAAGTAGCTTGTGATTGAGTAACTGATCTATTGAGGTTGGAGTACCATGTTGTCTTAAATACTCTGGACTCGCGACGATTCGAATCCGACTTTTACCAAGAAATATCGCGCGCATGGTTGAGTTTTGTAGCTCACCGATACGAAAAGCAATATCGGTTTTTGTTCCCAAAAGGCTAATATTTTCCTCATTGGAATTGAGATCGATTTCGACTTCCGGATACAAGCTCTGATATTTAGCAATGTGCGGCGTTAGTACGTGCAGTAAGAAGGGGGTAGCTGCGTTTATTCGTAGGAGGCCAGAGGGCTTATATTTCTGGCTTTTCAGTTGTGCTTCGGCATTCTCTACTGCTTCTACAATATGTCTGACTTTATCGAGATATATCGTTCCTTCGTTAGTAACATCTAACTTACGGGTTGTGCGATTTAACAAAGTCGTTTCGAGTTTGGCTTCTAGCCGAGATACCGATCGACTCACCGCCGAGACGGTCATCGATAACAGTTCAGCCGCAGAGCTGATTGAACCCGTATCGACCACGGCCATAAAGGTGCGCATTTCATCTAGAGTAGCTTTCATTGTTGAATATATTTCAAATTAGATTTGAGTATTGTTAACTTTACGGAAAGTTTCTTGCGGCGTAAAGTTTTGCTTCGAATCAACTATAAAATCGATAATTCAGGAGATTTAGATGAAAGTACCATCATTTGGCGTCGGCACGTTTCGTTTAGAGGGTGAAGTAGTTAAGGATTCAGTCCGTGATGCGTTAGAAGTGGGTTACCGCGTAATTGATACTGCACAGATTTACGGTAATGAGGCAGAAATCGGTGAAGTATTGACACAGTCCGGTATTGCACGTGATGAGCTATTCATTACGACCAAGATCTGGGTTGATAACATGAACACGGAACAACTCATTCCAAGTCTAAAAGAGAGCTTAGAAAAGCTAAATACAGATTATGTGGATTTGACCTTGATCCATTGGCCTGGCAATAATAATAACTTGAACGAATACATGGCTTCATTACTTGAAGCTAAATCGCAAGGGTTAACCCGTAATATTGGCGTATCCAACTTTAATATTGACTTGTTGCAACAAGCGATAGAAGTGGTCGGTAAAGAGAATATTGTTACTAACCAAATCGAGCTTAGCCCTTATTTGCAAAATCGTAAGTTGGTCAGCTTCATGCAGGAAAACGATATTCAGGTAACGTCTTACATGACCTTGGCATATGGGAAAGTACTTAGGGACCCAACTATTGCAGGTATTGCTGAGGACTATCAGGCCACGCCAGCTCAAGTCGCACTTGCTTGGGCTTTGTCAAAAGGTTACGCGGTGATCCCGTCTTCAACTAAACGAGAGAATTTGGCAAGTAACCTGAAAGCACTTGAACTTAATCTGAGTGAAGAGGCGATCGCTAAGATAGATGCGCTGGAAAGAAATGGCCGCGAAGTAAACCCTGAAGGGCTAGCGCCTGAGTGGGACGATTGAGTGAGTTTCACGGGAAATCATTGCCTAAATGATGCCGCTGCAATCGCTGACTTCCTCAGCGCTTGACGGTGGTACAACACCATAGACGATAACGGCTAGCTTGTCTGACGATAGCGCGTGCTTTTATCTTTTTGGCCTATTGGTTTATTGTATTCTCCCGGCCTTCAATTTGGCCGGGAGACGTCATTTAGAGATCATTTACCAGTCAATTGTAGAGCCATCAAATACGCGGAAGCTTCCGGATTGCTCAAGTGTTAGCTGTTCTGCGACCGAAACAATACCAGCAACACTTTCCTCGGCAGAAAAGGTTGCGTCCTCACCGCCCATATCGGTTTTTACCCAGCCGGGATGAACTGCGACAGTTTTTACTCCTCGTGATTCGAGATTGCGTGCTGCTGATACTAGAACCTGATTAAGCGCTGCTTTAGATGCTCGATAACTGTACATGTTACCTGAACTGTTATCGCTTAAACTCGCAACTCGGGTTGAGATTCCCACGATGGTTTTGTGCTGACTTTTCGCAACGTTGTCTTGTAGGGCTTGAATTAGCAGGGCAGGTGCGACGGTATTTATGTTTAGTACTTCTAGCCATTTTTTCTGGGTCATTTCGCCAAGCTTTGCACACTCTTCGCCTAATACACCTGCATTAAGAACTAAATGATCGAGCGGACGATCCGCTAATTGAGTGGCTAACTGATCGATATCTTGTTGGTTAGTGACGTCTAGAGCCATCAGTTGAAGTTGATTGGATTGGGTTACTAGTTCATTGAGCTGCTTAGCATTTTCTGGTGAACGACAAGTTGCGATAACTTGCCAACCTTTTCCAAGGTAGTGGCGGACAAATTGCAAGCCTAAGCCACGGTTAGCGCCAGTGATTAATACAGTAGACATCGCTTCTCCTACGTTGTTGAGTTGAACAACGACCATATTAGAGGCGACGTATAAGCATGTAATCAAAACAGTATAAAAATGGCCTAGGATTCGACATTGTCAAATCTTAAAATTTGAGAAAGATTCTTGCAAAGTGTTTTAGCCTAGTGACCGTCAGTTCGGAGGCAGCACCGCTAACACCTGCAACAGCAACGACTTTACCATCCAAGTAAAGGGGGATCGCTAAGCAATTGAGGTTTGGCTCTGCCTCTTCTAAATCGAGTGCGTAACCTGATAATACAACCTGATTAAGTTCAGTTTCTAACGTGGGGGATATTTGGTTTTCAAGGCGTAATGTTCGACGAAGCTCATCATCAAAACTAAGAAAAACTTTGCCGATCGCAGATGTTGTGAGTCCTTCTCGTTTCCCTCTCGGGCTACGGATAGTAAGAGGGTTATCCTGCTCTATAGCATCGATATACAAGTACTCTTTAGCGCCACTTTGTACAGCGAGGTAAGCTGTGTTGTTAGTCATTTGGGCCATTTTTTTCAGCAATGGAACAAAATGTTGTCGGATAGCTTCGTTTTTTTGTTCAATCGGCTTAGACAGTTCATAGCATCTAAACCCTAGGCTGTAGCTATGGTTGTGTTTGGATACATATCCAAGAGAGTGTAGAGTCGCAAGTAACCCGTGAACAGTCGTCTTATTTAACTGGATCGCATTACTGATAGTCTGTAATGATAGGGGAGATTCACTCATCGAGAGCAACTCGAGGATTAGAAAACCTCGCTCTAGAGACTGAATGTTTTTTCTTGCCTTGGGCACAAAGACTCCTTGATGATGATGTTGCATCTGAATGGCTTACTGATGCTTCCACCTATAACAAACCACTACGCTGGTGGTTTGGTTTTATTAGAGAATATACTCAGCACTTAAACTGATCGGCTCGTTGTATGCGTCCACAAGGGAGTTTTTTCCTTGCTTCTTAGCATTGTATAACGCTTGGTCTAATATCGAATAGAGCTCATCAAAGTTGGTGAGTGGCATTGAGGTTGATAGATAGGCCAGACTCGCAGATATATTCAATTGATGGTTATTAAGCGAATGTACACTCTTTTCTGAAATTGTTTTATGCAGACTTTGTATTCTAAAGGGAACGTCAATCTCATCGACGTTTTTCAATAGCAAGATAAACTCTTCTCCACCTAAACGACCCAAGTACTCTCCCTTATTAAGTTTAGCTTTAAGCGCTTTGCACACCTGTTGTAGTACTAAGTCGCCAGTCGGATGACCATACTGATCATTAATCGCCTTAAAGTCATCTAGATCGATTAATGCTAGAACGTAGCGGAAGTCTCCTTCAGCTTTGGAGGTTTGGCTTTTAATCGTCTCTATAATTGCCGCTCTGTTTAATGCACACGTTAAGCTGTCTATTTTGGCTTTTAAGCGTGTTTGTCGCTGAACCATCAATGCCAGAGCGAGGAGAACCAATAAACAGAAAACAACAAAATTATAAGTGCGTTGTTGATCTGTGAGTTTTTCAAACTGGTACTGACTTAGAAGAGTTTCGTTGTTCAACTGCGCGACTTGTAGATCATATTCATACTCTTTTTTAGTGAGATCTAGTGCCTCTAACGCCTTGATATTACTCGCGTCTCGGTTCGTTAGTTCAATCGTCGAGTAGGCCTTGTGATGCTCCAGCGCCTTTTTGTAATCATTTTGAGCTTGGTATGCTTTTGAGAGGAGTAATTGGGCTTGCGCTTGCAATAAGGGCCTAGCGTTTTTTACCGCTAATCTTAACGCTATTGTAGTGTGTTCAATCGATTTTTCGGGTGTATGGTTCTTTAAATATGCCAATCCAGCAGCCAAATGACCCTCTGTTTCAAGGTGCGTATTCTCATAAGTTTGGGCAATGTTTAATGCTCTTCCAATGTAATCTACCGCGGTATCTAATTGCCCAGAATCGGCCAAAGCAGCAGATAACCCTAAATAGGTCAACCCTTGCCCGTATGGGTAATGAAGTTGTTCGAGAATCGTCAATGCATTTTTGTAGTGGCTGATGGACTTATCGAGTTCTTTGGATTTTCTGTACATCGCTCCTAGACTATGTTCGACTTGTGCAACTTCAAGAGGTGTCCCTTCATCTTGGCGAACCAGTAGGGCTTGAATGAGATATTGCTCTGATTGTTCAAATTGCCCCAGCTCTGCAAGTAAATTGCCGACGTCATTGTAAATCCCTGAAGGATCGCTTTGCGTCGACATGTTGGCCATCAACTGTCGATACAAACTTAAGGCTTTTTCATAGTCACCGCGGTAATTGTAGTTATTTGCTATTACGCGCAAAGCAAGATCAACAGGGAAGTTTTCTTGATGCTTATGATTTAAGTGGCTCTCTAAGGATGAGCAATAAAAGTTTGCTTTGTGATAACGACCTTGTTGATTCAGCGTATAACAAAGTTGATAGTTCATCAGAGCCTTGCCTTCGGAATCGGATATTTTCTTCATTGTCTGTCGCAAAGAAGAAAAGCTATCTACTGAGGCCTCGTAACTACCATGCTTACGTTCCTTTAAGGCAAGAATATATTCTGATTCTAATTGAGAAAAACGGTTGTCTAAGACTTGACTGCTGCCGTAGTAAGGCTGATTTATGTTTGACATATATTCATAAATCAATCCACTTACGTAGAGCTTTTCGCTGTCCGATTTCGCTGTATGGTAGCGATCTTGAAGCATGCTCAATGCCGACTCAGGGTTGCTTCGTAGTGTGGTTTGGTAGACAGAGTGCCACTGTGTGATATTTTGGTTTGGTTCAATATCTTGAGTGTCGCTTGCATATACTGGAGTGAGCAAAAGTGACGCAAGCAAGGGATAGAGCACGCGCATGTTTAAACGAGCCTTTAATTTAAGGTGCCTTTAAAGTTGAGTTATCATAGCGCTTTTAACGCATCAGCGTTGTGATTAAGTTGGGTGTACTAAGAAAAAGAGTAGTAAAACTATGCACTTGGTCGAGATATTGAAAGAAGAGGCATAAAAAAGAAAGACCTCAACATAAAGTTGAGGTCAGAAATCTTTAATCAATGTAAAGCTTTGCTAGATCTTGAGGTTCCATTTCTTTGCCTTCTAACTGATCGTTCCAGTTAGTTCCAACAAGAACACCATCTTCAGCAAGAGTCAAAAGCCAATCTTCAACAAAGATATCTAATGGGATTTCTAGTACAGTAAAATCTGCCCATTCTTCAACATTATGTGCTTCTGCATCTTCTTTAGAAGACCAGAAAGGCATGACTTCGCTGTTTTCGAATTCAGTTGAATCGCAAGATAGCCAACCTTCTTCATTGCGTAAACCCCAAACCAATTGGTTTTCTTTCGTTTCTGCAACAAAAAGGTCAAGGTTCGCTTGGATATCTGATGTAAGTTTGCTCATTTCAAAACTCTCGTTGTTATGACGTGGCTAGAGTAACACTAAAGTGCCGATTCCTAAAGCATAATACGGTTGTCGAAATGAGTAAAAATAAAGGAGCCGAAGCTCCTTTTCTGAGGTTAAGTATTCACTCGTTTTTGTTTGCTTTGTGCTTGCAGAGCAAACAAAAACAGGTACTTTACCTTTCTGGAAGAGTTGTGAATATTGTCCACTCTCTTTTTATCTCGCCTTTGTAACCAACGACTGATGCGGTGACTCGACGATTTAAAGCATGGCTGACTTCATCGCTCCCTTGCTGTGCTAAGTGAGTGTCACCAAAACCAACAATGCGGACTCTACTCGGTTCGATGTCGTAGCTTAGTAGGGCTTCACGGACATTGCGTGCTCGTCTTTCAGAAAGATCTTGGTTATGCTTCGAACCACCAACTTTACTAGCATAGCCGTGCAGCTCTATCGAAGTAGTAGGGTACTCTTTTAAAAAGTCGGAAAGCTCTCGAACTTGTCTTCTGAAGACTGGATTGATCTCATCAGAGTCGTTAGCAAAAAGTATCCGCACTTGCATGTTATCTGATGCTTTAATGTATTCTCCACAACCGTCGTTGTCGACCTCTGAGCCTTCAGGTGTACCTGGGCACATATCTCGAGCATTGATGACACCATCGTTATCGTCATCTTGCAAATCTGCTATTTGTTCTGCATTTGGTACAGGACGATACTCATATTCGTCTTCAGCAACAACGTGTTGAGTGATGGCGAGCATACCCAATGCAAATAGAATCTTCACTGGTTTCATGATCAGTACTCCACCTTTTCATTCCATTCTGTAGGTACATCGACACGCAAGGCATTTAACAATTGGCCAGTCGCGTTCATAACGCGGTACTTGGCGTACTGCTCTGAGTATCGAGCATCCAAGTAGTTCTTTCTCGCTTCGAAAAGTTCGTTTTCAGTATTTAACAAGTCCAGCAGAGTGCGTTTTCCAATGCGATACTGCTTTTCGTAGGCGATGACAGTTTCAGAGGCCGAATCTACGTGATCCGCTAGGAACTCTTTTTGTTGAAGTGTTAAATCTAACGCACTCCAAGATAGACGAAGGCCTTCTTCTACTTGGCGGTATGCACGTTCTCTTAGGTCTTTTGCTTTATTTAGTTGGTAGGCAAAACTTTCAGCGTTGGCTACGTCACTACCACCGTTAAAGAGGTTGTAACGCATACGTAACATTGCTGTTGTCTCTTCGCTGCTTCCTTCGATACCGCTTGCATCATCACGCCATGTTTGAGCCGCTTCTACCGATATCGTTGGGTAGTAAGTTCCCTTAGATTGCTTGTATTGGAACTTTGCAGAGTCCACATCAGCTACCGAAATTTTGATTACTGGATGTGACTCGAATGCCAAGTCAATCGCTTCATCGATGGTGTAGGGAATAAAGTTTTGGTCCGCTCTTGGGAAAATCAATCCTTGTGGTGACTGTCCGACAAGGCGTGTAAAGGTGGTGTGGCTGTCATATAAGTTGTTCTGAGCTGCCACCAAGTTACCGTGAGCCTTTGCTAAACGAGCCTCTACCTGGGTTAGGTCTGCTGTAGAACCGATACCTGAGTTAACTCGCTTTTTAATGTCTTCATAGATCTTCTTATGCACTTTCAAGTTATTCTCGGAAAGTGTAAGAATTTCATAAGCTTTTACTGAGTCTAAATAAACTTTCGCGACCTCTAAAGCGGTGTCTTGGGCATCAGCTAGAAGTTGATAACGGACCGATTCAGCATCAGCTGCTGTTCGATCCATATCATTAAGTGTCGCTGAGCCATCCCATATTAGCTGGGTTAGTGTCACGGTGGCTTCTTTTCTTGTCAGATCGGTTGAATCTCGCCCTGACTCTGCAGGTTTGATTCCTTCGTAACCGATACCGGCATCTAAGTCTACGGATGGGAGGTAAGCACCACCAGATGCTTCATTCACATACTGCTTGCTAACGAATTCATTGAACGCACTTTTGATGTCAGGATTGGTTTTTAATGTGTTTTCAACCGCTTGCTCTAGCGTTTGCCCAAAAGCATGACTAGCGGTGAACATACCAATACAAAAGGCGTTGGCACGAGTCCACTTCACTGTGATTCTCCTAGATAATGGTAAAAATTCTCGAGGTGATAGGGCTTATAAGTGGAATACTTATAAGGGCGTCAATAATTTAGCGCACAATAACATTAATATGCGATGAAGTAACCTGTTGATTCGCTGTTCATTTGTTTCAATTTTGATAAATCAACCTACTAAATCTGCCTAAAAATTGAATTAAGATCTCAAATTAAACATGGAGGTAATGGCTAGAAACGAGAGTCCAGATTTTAATAAAATAAAACACTTATGCATCTGGATTCTTATTGATGTATGACACATAATTACTTTATTGAGCATCAAATTGCTGTTATTGCACTATATATTCGGGCAATATATAGCAAATTAGTATTGTTAGTCAAAAACTTGACAGTTATTTAGGGTTAAGGTTTATATGGATCGTACAGCATTAGTGCCACTCGGTAATCAAGTCGTCGTAATAGGTTTGGATGGGCAGCTGAGAGTCCTTGCAGAAGGACAGCAGCCTCTACCAGGTGAAGTGATAGTGGCAATGACAGATGCTGCGCCTCAAGACCTGAAAATTCAGCTTGCTCAAGAGCAAGGTTTAAAAGATATTTCAGACGATGTAGCACAGATTATTAGTGCTATTGAGCAAGGTCAAGACCCTTCTGCTATTGATGAAGAACTCGCACCTGCAGCGGGTGAAAATAGTGGCTCCAGTTTGCAAAATAGTGCCACGATTGTACGAGATGGTACTGAAGTGCTAGCCTCAACAAACTTTGAAACTATTGGCCTAGAATCCCTCGGCTTATCTGAAACACAAGCGTTGACCTTAAATGACTTCTTCACAACAGGTATCGAGACAAGTGGGGATGGCTCAAGTAAGCCACTTACTAATTCTCCAGTGACATTAAGCGCTGTTGAGGAAGATAGCGATCCAATCACGATAACTACTGAAGAATTACTATCGAATGTCAATATTGATGATGCCGATACTCTTGTCATTACAAACGTCACTATTGAGAGTGGGAATGGCACCTTAATTGATAACAGCGATGGCTCTTGGACTTACATCCCAGAAGCTGATGATGACACTGAAGTGTCATTCTCCTATGACATCATTGATGATGATGGTGGTGTTATTAATGGCACTGCTAACTTAGATATTACGCCTGTTAATGACGCGCCAATAGCAACTAATGATGCGATTCAAACTGACGAAGATTCCCTGGTTGTAATTGATGTGCTCGCTAACGACAGTGATATTGAAGGTGATGATTTAATCATTACCTCTGCTTCTGTACCAGAAGAGCAAGGTATCGTTGAGATTATCGATGGTAAGCTTGTTTTCACTCCGGCTGAAAATTTCAACGGTAATGCAACGATTAGCTACACCATCTCAGATGGTGAGTTAGAGGATGAAGCTCAAGTTTCGGTAACAGTAAACTCAGTTAACGATGCGCCTATTGCCTCTAATGATACAACAATTACAGAGGAAGATAGCTCAGTAACGATTGATGTCCTGCCAAACGACACCGATATTGATGGTGATAAGCTGTCGATTGAATCGGCTTCCGTACCTGAAACACAAGGTACAGTTGAGATCGTTGATGGCAAACTGGTCTTCATACCGGCTGAGAACTTCCATGGTGACGCTGAAATCACTTACACCGTGACCGATGGTGCACTGACTGACCAAGCGACGGTTAACGTCACCGTGAATGCGGTGAACGACACGCCTGTGGTTGAAAGCAGCATTGCAGACCAAACCTTGGCGGAAGATTTCACGCCATACAGCATCAATCTGAATACCGCTTTCAGCGATGTGGATAACGTGGATGGCGAGTTAACGTTTAGCGTCTCTGGCAACAGCAACATTCAAGTGGCGATCGTCAATGGGATTGCTACGTTCACTCCAACGGCAGACTGGAACGGCTCAGAAGCGCTGACGTTTACGGCTACCGATCCAAGCGGCGAGAGCGTTAGCCAAACGGTGAACTTCACAGTAGCGCCAGTGGCGGATATCGTGGCAGATAAAGCGACGGTTGTGGAAGATACGCCAACCATCATTAAGGTCTTAGATAACGACACGTTCGAAGGCGACGACAAAGTGGTGTCGCTGGATACCAACAATGGACCAGCTAACGGCACGGTCTCGGTCAACCCGGATGGCAGCGTGACCTACACGCCGAATGACAACTACCACGGTACAGACAGCTTCACCTACATCGTTACGTCGGGTGGGGTATCAGAGTCCACCACGGTGAACGTCGATGTCACACCAGTCAACGATGCGCCAGTGGCAAACGATGACACGGCCATTACTGACGAAGACACGCCAGTGACGATTGATGTCTTGCCAAACGATACTGACATCGATGGTGATACATTACGTATTGACTCGGCGTCTGTGCCGAGTGACCAAGGGACAGTTGAGATTGTTGATGGCAAACTGGTGTTCACACCGGCCGAGAACTTCCATGGTGATGCCGAAATCACTTACACCATCACCGATGGTTCGCTGACTGACCAAGCGACGGTCAACGTCACCGTGAATGCGGTGAACGACACGCCTGTGGTTGAAAGCAACATTGCAGACCAAACCTTGGCGGAAGATTTCACGCCATACAGCATCGATCTAAATACTGCTTTCAGCGATGTGGATAACGTGGATGGTGAGTTAACGTTTAGCGTCTCAGGCAACAGTAATGTCAATGTCTCAATAGAAAATGGCATTGCTACGTTCACTCCAACCGCGGACTGGAACGGCTCAGAAGCATTGACCTTTACTGCTACCGATCCAAGCGGTGAAAGCGTTAGCCAAACGGTGAACTTCACAGTGGCGCCTGTGGCGGACATCGTGGCAGATAAAGCGACGGTTGTGGAAGACACGCCGACCATCATTAAGGTTTTAGGTAACGACACGTTTGAAGGCGACGATAAAGTGGTGTCGCTGGATAGCAATAACGGTCCAGCGAACGGCACGGTCTCGGTCAACCCGGATGGCAGCGTCACTTACACGCCAAACGACAACTACCACGGTGCAGACAGCTTTACCTACATCGTTACCTCCGGTGGGGTATCGGAGTCCACCACGGTGAACATCGATGTCACGCCAGTGAACGATGCGCCAGTGGCGACCAATGACAATGCCGTTACTGACGAAGACACGCCAGTGACGATTGATGTCCTGCCAAACGACACCGATATTGATGGTGATAAGCTGTCGATTGAATCGGCTTCCGTACCTGAAACACAAGGTACAGTTGAGATCGTTGATGGCAAACTGGTCTTCATACCGGCTGAGAACTTCCATGGTGACGCTGAAATCACTTACACCGTGACCGATGGTGCACTGACTGACCAAGCGACGGTTAACGTCACCGTGAATGCGGTGAACGACACGCCTGTGGTTGAAAGCAGCATTGCAGACCAAACCTTGGCAGAAGACTTTACGCCATACAGCATCGATCTAAATACGGCTTTCAGCGATGTAGATAACGTGGATGGCGATCTGACCTTCAGCGTCTCCGGCAACAGCAACATTCAAGTGGCGATCGTCAATGGGATTGCTACGTTCACTCCAACCGCAGACTGGAACGGCTCAGAAACCCTAACGTTTACGGCCACCGATCCAAGTGGTGAAAGCGTCAGCCAAACGGTGAACTTCACGGTAGCCCCTGTGGCGGACATCGTGGCAGACAACGCGACGGTTGTGGAAGACACGCCAACCATAATTAAGGTCTTAGGTAACGATACGTTTGAAGGCGACGACAAAGTGGTGTCGCTCGATAGCAATAACGGTCCAGCGAACGGCACGGTCTCGGTCAACCCGGACGGCAGTGTCACTTACACGCCAAACGACAACTATCACGGGGCAGACAGTTTTACCTACATCGTTACCTCGGGTGGGGTATCGGAGTCCACCACAGTGAACGTCGATGTGACGCCAGTGAATGACGCGCCAGTGGCAAACGATGACGCGGCAACAACACAAGAAGATACCGCTGTTACGATTGATATCTTGCCAAACGATACTGACATCGATGGTGATACATTACGTATTGACTCGGCGTCTGTGCCGAGTGACCAAGGGACAGTTGAGATTGTTGATGGCAAACTGGTGTTCACACCGGCCGAGAACTTCCATGGTGATGCCGAAATCACTTACACCATCACCGATGGTTCGCTGACTGACCAAGCGACGGTCAACGTCACCGTGAATGCGGTGAACGACACGCCTGTGGTTGAAAGTAGCATTGCAGA